>ONSE01000089.1 GCA_900320415.1 uncultured Eubacteriales bacterium | reverse complement strand
GGCACTCAGCCGATTTACTTCCTCGACAACGAGGGGGATCGCACCGCATGGTGCATCTGGGCGGAGCAATAACAAAAACCGTTGTTCCGCCGCTGACCGGTATACAATTATAATCACATAAGAAAGGAACTGATAGTTATGTCCATGAATCAAATGCCCACCCTCGTTGTCGGAATCGGCGGTATCGGCTGCCGCATCGCGGCAAACATAAGCGATATGCTCAGCGACGAAGACAGAAAATACGTCGGAGTCGTGGGTATGGATACCAACGTAAACGACATCAAGCATCTTGCCGATCATAAAATGAAGATCATTCAGACCAGCGATGAAAGAACCGTCAGGGAGTATATCCGCAAGAATCCCCGTTACGCGGAATGGTTCCCCATCAATAAGTTTACCCTTGACAGGGGCATGGTCAACGGAGCGGGTCAGGTGCGCGCCATCTCGCGCTTAGCCGCCATCGCCGCGGAGGAATCGGGAAAATTCACTCCCCTCAAGGACGAGCTGCAGCGTATCCGCGAACAGCACGGCGAAAACATAAACAAAAACCTCGCCGTCATCATTGTCGGCTCGATCACCGGCGGCACCGGCGCGGGCCTGTTTATCCAGCTGCCGTTCTACATCAGAAAAATACTGAAAAACTCTGACGGACTGAACTCCGTCATCATTCGCGGAATGTTTATCGGTCCCGATATCACCGCCGGCGTGCAGCCCTCCAACGTAAACAAGGACGCCGTGCGAATCAACGGCTATGCCTGTCTCAAGGAACTCAACGCGCTCTATATGACGCAGAGCAAGGAAAACCCGAACCTGAAATTTGAATACTACGAACACCCCGACAAGAACAGCGAACGCCGCACCGCCAGACACATCCGCAGCCAGATCATCGGAGGCGGAGACGAATTCTACGGCGACGACGTCGACGTCGATGCCGATGTCGCGCTTGAGGACGCCGCTGTTATCGCGCAGCGCAGCGCGTATATTCCTTATGACTACCTTTACCTCATTGAAGGCACGACCGCCAGCGGAGGAATAGGCGAAACCTCCATCACCAACATTGAAAGCCATGTCGGAAAGATGGTATTCACCCTTATGTTCACCCCCATCAGCGACAACGCCCTTTCCGTTGAGGACAACATGGTACTTCAGGATATGGAAACAAACGGCATGAACCGCTATTCGAGCGCGGGACTCTGCCGCCTGATATTCCCCTGCGACATCGCGAAGGAGTACGTTACCCGCTCCCTGGTGCAGGATCTTGTTCAGCAGGAATGGACCATCATCGACACCAAATACAATGACACGCTTCTCACCGCAAGAGCCAACCAGAAAACCGACGGTCTTGTTGAGATGCCCAAGCTGATACCGACATTTACGTCTACCTTTGAAAACGAGATCAATAACGGCTCTCTCGGCAACCTCTTCAAGGAAGTATATATTGTCGACGAGCACCGCAATACTATCTGCCGCTCCGAAAGCTTCCTGAGCGCCATTGAGGAAAACGTCGATCATATCCTGAGCTCCGACGATGTTGTTAAAGCGAAGGCGGCCTGCCGGTTTAACGAATCGAGAATGAGGAAAACCGACACGGCAAAGAGCGAAATCTCCAAGACGGAAATCGCCCTTGAGGATTACCGGATTCTCGCGCGTAACCTTGCCAAGCAGAAGGAGCTTGAAGTCGCCAACAATATGTTCCCCACCAGCTGGCAAAGCATGAACTCCAGCAAGAAATCTCCCGACTGCATTTATCAGTGGCTGTATAACGTGCATCCTCTCACCGGAAGATACCTGTGCTATGACCTTATTACCCGCCTTCAGGAAAAGGTTGAGGAGCTTGAGGTCCAGCTGGAGTCGGTCAACCTCAACTTTTACGATGATACCGACTTTGATCCCAAAAAGCCCAAGACGCAGCACGCCGACGATATTGTCAAGGAACTGCATGAAAAGCGTTTGCCGATTCTCGGTCACGCGTTCAACGAGAGCGGAAAGCTGACCAGACTGAGAATCAAATTTGAGGAGGCGGTCACAGGACAGCTGGACGCTATCACCGAATACCTCAAAACCAGTCTTATGCTCTCAGCCTGCCGCATCCTCCTCAAGAGAATGGAAATGCTTGCCGATAATTACTACCTCTTCTTCCAGACCCTGACCGACACCATGGCGGAGAACGACAAGAAGCTGAACGCTCTGGAAAACAACAAGATGCCCTTCGGACAGCTGGGCATCTACTGCAACCGCGAAGCGCTCCGCCACATGGCAGAGGAATACAAATCATCGGTTCAGACGGAGCTTCCCGAGGATACCAAGCAGGCGGTATTCGAAAACATCTTCCGCCTCTTCGCGACCGACTTCTCCAATGAATTCGCGGCGCGCACCGAACAGCAGAAGGAAAAATACGTCGCCGAAAAGAAGAAGAAGCTCGGCAACATATTCCGCACAGCGATCGTTGACACGATCCGGACAGACGTAGCCAAAAAAGGCACAAACATCGTGGATCTGGACATCAAAAGCGCGCTTTGCAAGCAGATGGAGCTCGAAAAAGGCATTACCAACGAAGATCCCGAGGCTTACGAAACAGCCTGCGTGGAATATATCCGCAGTTATCTCCAAAAAGGCATGAACATCGCATTCCCGATGCTTGCGGTAGACGCCGCCACAATGGCGCACAATACAGAAAGCGTTTACATCGCGCTCAATCCCGAATGCGCCGTGCTCCAGGACGGAAAGCCGCACCCCGGCGCGACGCTGGAATTGTACTATCCTCAGGCAGACGAAAACACGGACAATATCCATCCCACCCCGTTGATGGACGATGAATTTTCGCCCTACGAGATCATTTGCTTCAAGGCGAGATACAAATTCTCGATCGAAGACCTGATCAAATACAGAGAAAAATCCGAGAACGCGGTCGCTTATCATAAGCGCATTTCAAACCTCGGAAAAACCACCGCTCTTGTAAACGGCTATTCGACCGACATCACCGTCGTCAACCCCCATATAAACCGCTACTGGCACGAGCCCGGCTTCCTGCCCGCGATCTCGGCGGAGGAACGCATCAGGGTCCACGAGAATATTCTCAAGGCGTTTATCTACTCAATGGGTTACGACAACTTCACGCTTGATTATAACGACGATCTGATCGACGAGGACAACGAGCCGAAGCTGATGTGGAAGGTAGCTGTCGGCGGAGCATCCGCTTTTGTGAAATCCAAGGGCAGATATATCGGCAACAATTATGCCGATGTATACAACGCACTTCCCTTCAACAGCAAGATCGTCGACAGGATCCTCGGAGAAGCCCACAGAAAAATGGAGCGCCTGAAGGGACGCCAGGTCGCAAACGAGCTGTTTGAGGAGATCACGCAGAATCCGTTTATTGTCGATCTGGCTCAGCCCGAAGAAGTAAGGCTGACGGAAGACGACGCCAATATCATCGACATCTTCATGGACATGAGACAAAACATTGACATTAAGGATTGGTTCGAGCTGTTCGACGCGCTCAGGATCACCCTGTGGGAATACCTCAGCTATATGTTTGACGATAACCAGAAGATGGTCAACGAAGCCTATCGCTCCGTACTCGCCCTTATCGTTGAAAACTGTGCCATCACCGCCAAGCAAAAGGCGGGCGAAAAGCTCAGATACAGCGAAACACAGGCGATCGAGCAGATCAAGCGAATTACCCAGATGCGCTTTACAAAATAATCTTTGAACCGCGCGGACCGCGCCGGCTCACCGCCGCCTTCTGACGGTGAGCCGGCGGCGGTTTTCTCCCACACACGGGGCTCCGTTTGAACAAGGCGGAGCTTCGCACGATTTTTTTCAGATTAAAGAGGTAATCGAATGGAAGACTGTTTTCGATTTCTAATCAATATCGACCAGTGCCTTAAGATGTCAAGCTTTGATATCTTTTTTTATAAGCTGCGGCACCGGCACAAGTTATATATCGACCAGGTCCAGATGTTTACGCAAGACTTCGGCTCCTCTCTGCGGCACGCCGCCAACGATATTCGCGCCTATCTGAATAAATATCCGTACCACGTCGGCGACTACCACATTATTGTCACCATGCGTTCGGATTATATTTCGGACCCCGCATGGAAAAACACGATGCTCTACCGTCTGGTGCACCTGCACAGGGAACTGACCGACGCGCATATTTACCTGAACTCACGCGAACGCGCCGATAAATCGCTGAGCATGGTCATGCTTTACGACGCGGACTTCTCCGCCGAGCTGCCTTCGCTCGACAACTATATGTCGGGCAGACGGTTCAGCGAAGATTGCCGCAAAATGCTCTCCGAGCTGGGACTTGACGAAAACTGCACGTTTTCGGAATTCAACGAAGCGCTCGCGCGGTATACGCAGTCAGACAACTGTGATGCTGCCGTCGCCTCGCTGCTGCAAGGCTTTTCCGAGCGTCAGAGGGATATTATCCGCGACGTCGCGCTGCTGAAGGAAACCACAAACCGCTATCTGGACGATCCCAGGGAGATAGAGGAGAGCTACGCCCCCGACGACGTGGCGGGGAACCTGCACGCCTTCTTAAAAAATGACTTTTCCAGCTTTCAGGTCTTTGAAATGCTGATTGACCGCAACAACCTGCGTGATTCAATTTTATCGCTGCTGCGCGTTGTGGAGTTCATCAATATGAGCACCACAACCAACCGTGATACGATCCAGCGCCTGACCATTCGCGTACGCGAAAACTGGGACGCTGTGATGAACGACGCGGAGCTTGAGCTCAAATACGCCAAAATGCTGTACTTCTACAAGTTGGATCTAAGCAATCTGGCAATGGATCTGGAGGGCTCGGACCCCACCCCCGTCGGCTCCAAAACATTGCCGCCGCCCGACATTCCCTCGGAGACGGATATCAAACTGACCGCAGATGACGTAAAGGCCGAAAATACGGACGAGAAGGTCAAGGAACTGCGGGATTCCATGAAGCGTTACGCCGGTCATGTTACGGTCAAAGAAGCGGGGGCCCAGTGGAAAGAGATTTACTCGGGCATGAAATCCGTCATCTGGGACCTTGACGGCAGACTGATGAAGCGCGCTCGCGCACTGAGCAGCCGTTACTCTGAAATACTGGAAAAGAGAAACCGGGAATACGCCGCGATCGACAGCGATCAGTATTCGGTTTCCAACACCACCGCGCGAGAAATCGATGAGTTGAACACCGCCCGCGAGGAAATATTCAACCTGATGAAAAATCCGCGCATGAACTCCTCCCTGAGCTTTCAGGACAGGCTCAACATGGAGAATGCCCTTGAGGAGGAAAACGTAAATATCAGTTTTTACGTCAGGTGCCTTGAAAACGTCAGGACAGCGAATATGCTGCTGCTGATTCTGCTGTGTGCCATCCCGTGGCTGATCAGCTACACCGCGCTGCAGCCGTATGTTTACAAGGAAACGGGAGCACTCGCGTTCTGTATCCTTTACATAGCTGCCGCTCTGGTACTGATGCTTTTGATGTGGAACATACCGCGGCGCTACTTTGCGAGGAAAATCAAAAAAAGCGTTGAAAACCTGCTGGAATACACCGATAAATACCTGAAAGCGTATGCGGCAAAAGAGCAGGACTTTGAACACTACATCAACCTGCTGAACCGGCTTGACTATATCACGAGAAGTCATCAGCTTCGCAGCGACATTTACCGCAAAAACGGCAAACTCACAAAGCACATACTCTGGCAAAAGGTTCAAGTGAAAAAGCATTTGGAAAAGCTGAAGTATTTTTCCGGTCTGATTGAGCTTTATGAAAAGTTTTTCAATTCCGCGGAGCTTGAGGCCCGGCGAGCTGCCGCCCCTGCGCAAAAAATAGTCACGGAAAAAGATATTGTTGACAATTCCGCTTACTGGCCTCAGCGGTAGGATAAGGGGGACATAAATGAAATTTTTATTTTTCGCGTTGTTTCTCGGAGTTTTTGCCCTCATCTTCCTGGGGATGAACGCAATTATCAAAAAGCTGGCGTATCCCCGTGACAAACGGTATTTGCACTGCCGGGTCATTTTCGCTGTCTTTGCCGCCGAGGTGATCGGGGCTAACGTGTATACCGAAACCTATTCCCTCCTGGCTGTTGACAAAATCATCAACGCCGGCTTTATGCAGAACTTTTTCGCGGTTGTTTTGCCTAACCGCGCCTATGAACTGCTCTACATGATCCTCTCCCTTTTGGGCATCAACATCCTTATTACCCTGCTGATCATTCTGGTGAATATTCTCATCAAAATCATTTTTAAATTCCGGACGCGGTATTGGGATTATTCGGAGTTCTACGGCTTTGAAAAGGTTTTACATCTTCCGTGGATCATCACAAAACACGTATACACCGATGAGAACGGAAAGCCCGAGCTGACCGAGCGCGGATTCGTCTTCGGATTATGGGCAAAGGGCTTGAAATGGTCGTTTCTGATTCTCGCTGTTTTTGAGCTTCTTGTAATGGCGGTTTCGGTTTTCTGGGGCGGCGAGGAGTGGAACGCGATGCTGCTGAACGCCGCGCGCGCGTGGTACCTGCTGCCGATGGCCGGATTTTTGCTGTTTGAACAGATCCAGTTTTTCCTGGAGGGAACCTACGAGGAAAGCATAACCACCTTTGGCTCGGAGGATATCTCCGAACGCCTTGACGGCAGCATTCCGGTCCTGATGGCTCTGTACCACGAGCTGTTTGAAAGCTCCGGCGCGTTAATATACAGCGATTTCGACAGCAACGGTTCCGGAACAAGCGACGGTCTGCTGAGCAACTCTCCCGGCAACCGCCAAATCAGCGACTGCACCCAGCCGGAGGTTTTCGAGGTGATCTCGAGCCAGCTGAAGTTCTGCGGCGTTGTTCAGAACGAAAACTACCTCAACGCGATTGTCAGCCTGCTCAACGGCAGCTCCATAAATGTGTGCGACTGTATAGAGGGCGAGTTTTTCCCGTATCTCTGCGCTTATCTGAGTTTTCATCTGTCACAGGGCAAGACCGCCGTGGTGCTTTGCCGCGACCATTCCGGCGCGGAGCGGCTGTGCGAAGTGCTGAATCATCAAATGAAAAAAATCAACAGCCTGTACAGCGTGTGGAACATCTGCACCACCGACGGGCTTCGCGACAACCGCTATATCAATATCCTTGTTTGCTCTGGCGATGAATTCGCAAACACCCATGTCATCGAAAAGCGCCCCGATTTTGCGGGCAATTTATTCTGCGTGGTCATTGCAGGCGGCTATCACATTTTTTCTCAGGACAGCATCCATACCGAGCTGATCGCAAACACGATACGCAAGATCGACCGCGAGCTGCGCTACATTATGCTTACGGAGGAGGACAACGACACGCTGCGCACCACCATGGAGATTTTTACGAAACAGAACATGGTTCCCGTAAACAACTCCGTCAAGCTCCCGAACACAGGCATTATGATCTGGAAGGAAGAGAGCAGCTATCGTCTGCAGCGGTTCCTCAATATCGGAGCAAACCCGCTTTCGCCTTATATGGGGCCCTTCCTGCCGCTGGCGCTTGTGGCGGCAAAATATGACCTTCCCGCGATCAATCTCATTACGGATCCGGTATGTCCTACGTGCTCCTATAACGACGTTCTGCAAATGAACGCAAAGGAAACACAAAAATACCTGACGAAGTTTGTTAATCTGACAAGCGTGATCCGCTGCGATATCAACGACGCGCTGGCTCCGCAGGACATTTCAATGCTGATCGCCTATGACCGCGACTTCAACTTCTACAACACAATGTGGAAGTGGCTGAAATACGGCGGAAAAGACAGCACTCTGCTGCACATAATCTCTCCGCCCTATATGCTCCGCGAGTTCTTGGCAGCCGGCTTCGGCGAAAAACAGCTTTACCTTAAAAACAACGAATTCAGCGCGTTCGTCCCCTACAGTCTCGGCATGAAAAACAGCCGGATGGCTGTCATGCTCGTCTCACTGTGCGACACCGGCATGACCGAAGACGAGCTGATGGAGATCGTAAAGCGCTACGAGTGGCCGTACGAAACCGTCGAGGCCCTGCTCAGGGATTGTCTGAAAATCCTCCTCCTCGACGATGAGGTACATAACATATATGAATGCTTCCACTTCTGCGAGAACAGCATTTTTGTGGAGGAGCGCGATACCTTTGAAAGCAGCACTCTGATCACCATAACGGACGAAACGATACGCAGCCGTCTGTACGAGCGGATCCGCTATGCCTGTCTGGTGCAGAAGGACAACCAGCAAAAGACGCTCCCGATTCTGGAAGACAACATTTTCAACTACTACCTCCGCGATCAGGTCGCCGTGTTTGACGAGCACACCTACGTTATCAGCGCCGTAAAGAACGGACGCATTTACGCCGAACAGGAGCTGGTACGCGAAATGTTCTCGTACTTCCCGATCTCGGAATTTATCTTTGGAGACAATTATCACATCAAGGATCCCTGCGTGGACACGGATTACATGGACATCAACCTCTGCTCTTCAACCGTCACTCGCCGCATCTACGGCTACTGGGCAAACAACCGCGGCAACAATTTCGCCGAGGGCTCCGTGATCCAAATCAACGATCTGCGCGATGAAAACCTTGAGCCGCTGTCTGTTACGCACCACAAGAGCAGTATTCTCGAAATCAACCTCAAGCGCTCCGATTTGGGCGCCGTCCCCGAAAACACGGTGCTGCTGATGTGCTATATGCTTTCGGAGCTGTTCAAGACACTCTTCCCCGCCACCTATCAAAACCTGTTTGCCGTGACCGAGCGAGACCCCGACAGACTGATTGACGACACCCTCCGTCTGGGAACCGCCAACGGCATTGAAAACACCATCCGCAGCTTCATTCCGTTCACGGTGCAAAACAGGAAATCCAACGAGGAATTCGTCACTCTCTACATAGTGGAATTCAGCTCCGTGGAATTCGGAATGATTCAAATCCTGAAGAACCGTATCCGCAACATTTTCGTTATGATGCGGGAATACCTTCGCTGGTATCTCGGCGAACCCGAGGGCAATGAGCTCCGCGGAAGCTACCTGAATTTCGGTTTTGAGCAAATACCCGACTGTCTGGCTGCCGAGGATCTGCTGGGCTTCTGCGCACGGGCGGTTCCGCTCGTTGAGGAACCCGCTTTCGAACAGTTTGAGGAAACCCTTGACGCGGGAAATTGCTGCACCTTCTGCGGCAGAGTGTCGCTGTTTATGACCGAAATGGACGACGGACGGAAAATGTGCAGCTACTGCAAGGATCACCAGCTGCTGCAAAAGGATGAAATCCGCGACCTGTACATGGAAACCGTCAAGTATATGCAGGACGGCTACCGCATCAATCTTCCCAAGCGCATACGCGTGCGTTTTCAGTCAGCGCGCACCATCCGCAATATGGCGGGCGAATCCACTGACGGCAGAATTCTGGGCTTTTACTCCTCCGCGCAGCGTCAGCTCTGGCTGGAGGCGCGCGGTCCGCGTATCGCCATGCAGAGCACGCTGATTCACGAATTGACCCACGCGTGGCAATACAACGAGCTTGACCTCAAAGCATTGAAAGCAAAGCTTCCCGGTCCCGACAAGGAAAAGGCTCTTCTGGAGGTGCTGGAGGGGCACGCGGTCTACAGCGAAATCGTGACCCTTCGTCATAAAAACGAAACCGAATATGTTGATCGAATGGAAAAGCTCACCCTGCTGCGTGATGATGAATACGGCAGAGGCTACCGCTTCATAAGCGAGGTGTTCCGTGAGATCATTGCCGACAAAGGCTCCATGAACCCATATGAACTGATGAAATACTGGGTTGACACCTTAATTAACGGAGGAGGGGGAACGGATTCATGAAAACACTGAAGCTCATTGCCGTTGTCGCTGTGTCGGCAACACTGTTGCTGCAGGCAGGCTGCTCCGGATTTAACGATCCGCATGATATCATCACAAACGGCGCCTCTAATTTTGCCCTCGGCAAAGACGAAGACAACTATTCCCTGCTCTCCTCTCAGCGGATATTGGACGATTTGATCAGGAACTTCTCCGACTCCTACCACAAGCCTTCCGGCAATCAGCTCCCCGACGACGATTCTGAGGATCTCAAAAACGATATCTCCAAGGCGGAGCAGGAAGACGAGGAATCGGACGACGGCAGCGGGAAAACCGTCGCCACCTCCACCGACATTTCAAGCGACGATGACCTGATACGCCTGTTCCGCACCGCCTATTCCGATACCTCGGAGTACGTGGAATTCACAATCTCTCCGTCGTACTCCATCGGCAACTTTTCCGAAAAGCTCGAATACATCTACCGCGAGCTGCAGCGAGAGGATCCGATTGCCATAGCCTGCGTTGAAAAATGGGACTGGACATACGACTCTCACTCCTCCTATCTGCTGCAAATCGGCTACAGCATGGACATTGACGAGGTAAAGCGGATTAAGCGCGAAACGCCGCCGCTGGTGAATTCTGTCGCTTCAAAAATCAAATCATCTGTCAACAGCGATTATGAAGCGGTCCGCGCGGTCAACAGCTACCTGTGCGACAATGTTTACTATCCTCCCAATGAGCCGTATGCTCCCGTGACACACTCTCCCTACGGCGCGTTGAAGGACGGCTGCGCAGTGTGCGAAGGTTACGCCTGCGCCGCAAAGCTGATCCTGAACAAGCTTAATATAGAGTGTGACATCGAGCTCGGCAACGTGATCGGAGGCGGCGGTCACGCATGGAATTTGGTCAGACTCGAAGGAAACTGGTATCAGCTGGACGTTACATGGAACGACTGCGGTTCAACGGACGATTTCTTTCTCGTTACCGATGATTTTATGAGCCAAAGCCGCACGTGGGACCGCTCGAACTATCCGTCCACGCCGACAGAACGGTACACCCCTTAAGGGATCCCAACAACATAAGCCCCATCGACACAGTATAAAAATACAAGCGAAGGCTTTTTGCCGTCGCTTGTATTTTTTATGCCGCTGTTTTTTATTACCGTTTGAGGCTCCCTGTGATCAAATAAAAATGTTTGAAAGTATTTTTAACCATGCGAAAAAAGGGCAGTCGGAGAGTTGTTATTAGCGGACGCATTTTCAGTCAGCTTATACTATTTTCTCCCGACAGTATGTTTAGTTTTTATGCAAAGGGATTGACTTATGGTCAAAACAAAGATATAATTAATACGTATTATCAGCGAAAGCATTACCGTTCCTATTGAAACGAGAGGAGGAATAACCGCAGCCCGAATATCCATCAGCCTTGTTCGTCGGCGGTTCCGCGCAGAGCATGATACCATGTCCGAAAAACACGAGCAAGCTCCGTCAGACGAATTTATCGCATTTTTATGAGGTTACTATGAAACGCAAACTCAGTGAATGGATCAGCATCCATGTCGCAAAAAAACCGGGAAGAGTGCTGCTGCTCGGCATTCTTTTATTCAACATCGTATTTTTAATCATTTCGGCACTGGTCATCAGCAGTTTTTCCCTGTCCGGCACCGAAAAAATGTCATTGTTCAAAGCGGCGTTCTGCACCGTCACCATGATTCTGGATCCCGGCTGCGTGCAATTTG
>ONSE01000009.1 GCA_900320415.1 uncultured Eubacteriales bacterium | reverse complement strand
TTCTCTTGTTAACGGCAAGCGAGTTTTTGAACGCGGCAATGACGACAAAAAGCTCTACGAGGGAATACCCGTCAGGCGTGACGGGACCTTCAAGGGCTGGCTTCCGATCATGTACGGCTGCAACAATTTCTGCACCTACTGTATCGTGCCTTATGTGCGCGGCAGAGAGCGCAGCAGAGAGAAGAGCGTGATCCTTTCGGAAGCGCGGGAGATGATCCGGGCGGGGTTCAGGGATATCACGCTTCTCGGCCAGAATGTCAATTCCTACGGCAAGACGCTCCCGGATCCGGTGTCCTTCGGACGGCTGATTTCGGAGATCGACGAGATCGACGGAGATTATTGGCTGCGTTTCATGACCTCACACCCGAAGGACTGCTCCCAAGAGCTGATTGACGCGATAGCCCGCGGCAGACACATCAGCAGGCATCTGCATTTGCCGTTCCAGAGCGGCTCCGACCGCATCCTCAAGGCGATGAACCGTCATTATGACAGGAAGAAATATCTGGAAACCATCGCCTACGCCAAGGAAAAAATCGACGGAGTTTCCCTGACAAGCGATATTATCGTCGGCTTTCCCGGCGAAACCTACGAGGACTTCAAGCAAACGCTTTCACTTATCCGTGAGGTGGAGTTCACTTCACTCTTTACCTTTATTTACTCCCCGCGTGTCGGAACTCCCGCAGCGAAGATGGACGATCCCGTCTCCGCGGAGGAAAAATCCAAGTGGTTCCGCGAGCTGCTGGATGTGCAGGAGGAAATCGCCGCCGGGCGCTGCTCCTCCATGGTAGGCAGCACCGAGCGCGTTCTGATTGAGGGGAAAAAAGAAAAAACAGATGAATTAAACGCCCGCACAAGCGGTAATATAATCGTAGAGCTGGAAGGCAGCCCCGATCTGATCGGCACCTTCCAAAATGTCAAAATCACCAAGGCGCGCAACTGGATTCTCAAGGGCGAGCTGACGAAATAACGGAGGAATCAAAAATGGACGTAATCACAATGGCAAGAGAGCTCGGAAGAGCGATTCAGCAGGAAGAAAGCTACAAGAAGCTGCACGAGGTGCAGGCACAGGCGGACGCGGACGCGGTTCTGCAGGATCTGATCGGACAATTCAACCTCAAGAGACTCACCATCAATCAGGAGGCATCCAAGAAGGACAGAGACCAGGATAAGCTCAACACGCTGAACAAGGAAATGCGCGAGGTATATTCCCAAATCATGTCAAACGAAAACATGATTGCCTACAACGAGGCAAAGGAGGCCTTTGACAAGGTTTCCAACCGCGTGCTGGCGATAGTGCAGCAGTCCATCGACGGCACCGATCCCGAGGTGGCTGATTACACGGAAAGCTGCTCGGGCAGCTGCAGCACCTGCGGCGGATGCAGCTGAGAATAAGGAATCAATAAAGCAAAAGGGAGTGTGAGCACATGGCGGAGTTGTCTCCGATGATGAAACAGTATTTTCAAATCAAAGAGGCCAATAAGGACAGTATCCTGTTTTATCGTCTGGGTGATTTCTATGAGATGTTCTACGACGACGCTATTCTTGCCTCCCGTGAGCTGGAGCTGACTCTCACAGGCAGAGATTGCGGTCAGGAGGAGCGCGCGCCGATGTGCGGCGTGCCCTTCCACAGCTGTGAAAGCTATATCGCCCGATTGGTTGCCAAGGGCTACAAGGTGGCGATCTGTGAGCAGACGGAGGATCCCAAAACGGCGAAGGGTCTGGTGAAGCGCGACATTATCCGCGTCATCACCCCGGGCACTGTCATGGAGCAGAGTATGCTCGATGAAGGCAAGAACAACTATATCTGCTGTATGTATGCCGCCGACAAGAAGATCGGACTCTGTTTCTGCGATATTTCCACAGGAGAATTAAATGCCACCGAAATCAGCGGCAAGGATTTCTACAACATCCTGATCAACCAGCTCTCGAGTTACTCTCCGCGCGAGATACTTCTCGGCGGCGATATTGTGAAGATAAAAGCGCTGCCCGAGTTC
The DNA here is from genome assembly GCA_900320415.1 of uncultured Eubacteriales bacterium. Taxonomy (GTDB): domain Bacteria; phylum Bacillota; class Clostridia; order Oscillospirales; family Acutalibacteraceae; genus Ruminococcoides. Next base: position 6,898 of record ONSE01000009.1, on the reverse strand, counting down.
ATCAAGGGCAAGCTCTCCGCGGGAGTGGAGATGATCGAGGACGAAAAGTTTGCCGTTTCTCTTTGCGCGAAAACGGCAAAGACGCAGTTTGAGAAGGACTTTCATTTGATTTCCGACAAGGCGGTCGTCATCAGTGCGGTCGGCGCTCTGATCAACTACCTCAAGGAAACGCAGATGAGCGGACTGGAGCGCATCACGCGTCTCAGTCTTTATAACGAGGCGCAGTATATGCGCCTGGATTACAACACACAGCGCAACCTGGAGCTGACGCAGACCATGCTTACCAAGGAAAAGCGAGGCTCACTGCTCTGGGTCATTGACAAGACAAAAACAGCGATGGGAAAGAGGCTGATCCGTTCGTGGCTGGAGCATCCGCTGATGAATATTTCCAAAATCAACAACCGACAGAGCGCGGTGGAGGAGCTGGTCAATGACACCATGCTCCGACTGGAGATCACGGAAATGCTCAGCGGCATCTATGATATCGAGCGGCTGATGACAAAGATTGTCTACGGCTCGGCAAACGCCAGAGATTTGCGCTCGCTTTGTGCCGCCATCAAGGATTTTCCCAATATTTCCCAAATGCTTTCCGATTGTCATTCCTCCCATCTGAGGATGATATATAATAACATTGACCTGCTGGAGGACATACATTCGCTGATTGAAAACGCGATTGTAGACGATCCTCCGTTTACCGTCCGCGAGGGCGGCATGATCAGGCAGGGCTACAACGAGGAGCTCGACGTCGTTAATAACGACATGAATAACTCCAAGGATATCCTCGCACAGATCGAGGCGCAGGAGAGAGAAAAGACGGGGATCCCCAAGCTCCGTGTCGGCTACAACAAGGTCTACGGCTATTACATGGAGGTCACGAATTCCTACAAGAATCTCGTCCCCGAAAGCTATATCCGCAAGCAGACCCTCACGGGCAGCGAGCGGTACATAACGCCCGAGCTCAAGGAGCTGGAGGGCAGGATCTTAGGCGCGAAGGACAGGGCGGTCGCGATGGAGTACTCCCTGTTTGATTTCGTGAGAACGACCGTCGCCGATAATCTCGACAGGATTCAGAACACCGCGAGGGCGATCGCGACGCTGGATGTGCTCACGTCCTTTGCCAACGTCGCCTCCGATAACCGTTACATCCGTCCCGAGGTCAATCAGTCCACGGCGATCGTGATCAGGGATTCCCGTCATCCCGTGGTGGAAACGCTGTTGAAAAACGCTTCCTTTGTACCGAATGACGTCAATCTCGACAGCGAGGGCGACAGGGTGGCGATTATCACCGGCCCGAATATGGCTGGTAAATCCACCTATATGCGTCAGATCGCATTGATTGTTCTGATGGCGCAGATCGGCAGCTTTGTACCCGCTTCCTCGGCGCGAATCGGAATTGTGGACAGCATATTCACCCGGGTGGGAGCGTCTGACGATCTCGCGTCGGGGCAGTCCACCTTCATGGTGGAGATGAACGAGGTCGCGAACATTGTCAAAAACGCCACCTCCAAAAGTCTGCTGATTCTTGATGAAATCGGCAGAGGCACATCCACCTTTGACGGAATGAGCATCGCCAGAGCGGTTCTGGAGTTCTGTGCCGACAAGAAGAAGCTGGGCGCAAAGACACTGTTCGCCACCCACTACCACGAGCTGAGTGTGATGGAGGAGCTGCTCGACGGTGTGAGAAACTACAGCATCGCCGTCAAGAAGCGCGGAGACGATATCACGTTTCTCAGGAGAATCGTTCCGGGCGGCGCGGATGACAGCTACGGCATCGAGGTCGCCAAGCTCGCGGGCGTTCCCAATTCCATCATCAAGCGCGCCAAGGAAATCCTTGCCGACCTCGAGAGCGGCAAGGCGGAGACCGTTGTCAAAACGGTCAATGTCAATGAGGATGCGCAGCTCTCACTGATGGGCACGGTCGCATCGCCTGTGGTCGACAGGCTGAGATCGGTTGATCTCGATACTCTCACGCCGATCGAGGCGATGAATTTGCTTTACGAATTAAAATACATGATATAACACATAGGAGGTGACACAATGGGAGTAATCAATGTTCTGGACAAGCACGTTGCGGAGCTGATCGCGGCAGGCGAGGTCGTGGAGCGTCCCGCTTCCGTAATCAAGGAGCTGATCGAGAACGCGATTGACGCGGGGGCGAAGAATATCACGGTTGAAATCAAGAACGGCGGCACCACCTTCATGCGTGTCACCGACGACGGCTGCGGTATTCAGCGTGAGGACGTCAAGGTTGCCTTTTTGCGACACGCCACCAGCAAGGTCAGGGAGGAGCAGGATCTGGATTCCATCGCGACTCTCGGCTTCCGCGGAGAGGCGCTCGCTTCTATCAGCGCGGTGTCAAGACTGCAGCTGATAACCCGCAGCGAAAAAGAGGATGCCGGCACCTCCTACACGATCGAGGGAGGAGAGGAAAAGGAGCTCACAGACGCGGGCTGCCCCGTCGGCACCACCTTCATTATCCGCGATCTGTTCTTCAATATTCCCGCGAGGGCGAAGTTTTTGAAGAAGGATGTATCCGAAGGGATCAATGTTTCAAATATAGTTGATAAGACCGCGCTTTCGCATCCCGAAATTGCTTTTACCTACATACGCGACGGCAAGCAGGTGCTCAGAACCTTCGGCGACGGAAAGCTGCTTTCCGCGATTTATTCCGTGCTGGGCAGGGAGTTTGCGGGCAGTCTGATGCCCGTCGAGTATCAGCTCAACGAAATCTGTGTGGAAGGGTATGTCACCAAGCCCGTCAACGCGAGACCCAACCGCAATATGCAGAATTTCTTCATCAACGGAAGGTATGTCAGGTCGAGAACCGCGATGGCGGCGCTCGAGGAGGCATACAAGGGCTCTGTCATGGTGGGAAAGTTTCCCTCCTGTGTGCTCAATATTTCGCTGCCCTACGGTATGATCGACGTCAACGTGCATCCCGCCAAAATCGAGGTCAGATTTGTCAATGAGCGACCCGTCTTTGACGCGGTGTACCACGCGGTCAAGTCCTCCCTGATGAAGAATGACAGCCGCAAGCAGGCGACCTTCTGCAGTGAAACCGCTTTTCACGACGTCAGGAAGGTCAGCACCTTCAACACCGCGCAGGCGGTTTTCCGAAAAGCGGAGGAGGCTCCGCAAAAGCCTACGCAGCCCGCGAAGCCCGCTGAGGACGAGTTCAATCCCTTTGCGTCGGTTCGGTTTGATGCCGGCGCCCCAAAGACGGAGCTGCCCTCGATCGACGGTGTAAGCCTTTCCGACAGCGCGAATCCCTTTGATGTTTATTCGAAGAAGGCGGTCGGCAACGCGAAAAGAGAAGAAAAGTACAAGCCGCAGCCGCCTGTTCCCATCGGAACCGTTATCAAACCAACGGTTCCCGCACCCGCGGAACCGACTGCGGAGGAAATAAAGGCAGAGCCTGAACCCCCCTGCGTTCAGGAGGAGATCGTCGTAACGGAGAAGCATAACTCCGAGCCGGTCGTGCTGTATCAGCAGCAGAAGGACGAGCTCCAGTATGTCGGCGAGCTGTTTGATACCTATATCATCGTGGAGATCAACCGCAAGGAAATGATGCTGATCGACAAGCACGCCGCCCACGAGCGCATTATTTACGAAAGGCTCAAGGCGGAGAACGCAGGCGCCTCGGCACAGCTGTTGCTGACGCCCGTCAGCGTGACGCTGGGGAAACAGGAATATGACGCCGCCATCAGTCACCTGGATATGTTTGCGCGCTGCTCCTTCGAGGTGGAGGATTTTGGCAGCAGCACCGTTCTTGTCCGCAGCGCCCCGCAGTACATCGATGCGGCGGAGATCGCGGACTGTATCACGGAAATGGCAAACTACATCGCGATGGGGAAAAACGATATTTTCACCGAGAAGATGGACTGGTTTTATCATAACGTCGCCTGCCGCAGCGCGATAAAGGCAGGCAATAAAAACTCCGCAAAGGAATTGATTGAAATTGTAAAAACACTGGAGGAGAACCCCCAGATCAGATATTGTCCGCACGGCAGACCCGTGTGTATCGTTATGAAAAAAAGCGAGATAGAAAGACAGTTCGGCAGGGCGTGATGATTTGACAGAAAAAATTAAACTGGTTTCCGTTGTAGGCCCCACCGCTTCGGGTAAAACCGGGCTTTCCGTAGAGCTTGCCAAGCGGTTTGACGGAGAGGTTGTTTCCGCTGATTCCATGCAGATCTACAAAGGGATGCGGATTGCGACCGCCAAGCCTACCATGGAAGAAAGACAGGGGATACCTCATCATCTGATGGGCTTTCTCCCTCCCGACGAGAGTTACTCCGTCGCGCGCTTTGTGGAGGATGCGGGAAACGCCGTTGCGGATATTGCATCGCGCGGCAAACTGCCGTTTCTTGTCGGGGGAACGGGCCTTTATGTGGATTCTCTGCTCAACAACGTCGTATTCTCCGATGAAAAGCGCGACGAAGCCCTGAGCGAGGCGCTTTGGGAAAAATACCGCGCCGAGGGGATCGGCAGTCTGCTTGATGAATTGCGGACAACGGATTCCGTGACTTTTGAGAAGCTCAAGACAGAGCGCAACCCCAAGCGGATCATCCGAGCCGTTGAATACTACAGAACCTCGGGTCATCCGATCTCGGAACAGGTGGCAGCCTCGCGCCTGACGGAATCTCCCTATCAGGCGGTCAAGCTGGGACTGAATTTCAGAGACCGCGCGAAGCTTTATGAACGGATCAACCGCCGTGTTGACCTGATGCTGGAGGAGGGCTTGCTGGAGGAGGCAAAGGAGGTTCTTTCCTCCGCGCTGAGTTTTACCTCTGTCAAGGCGATCGGCTATAAGGAACTGATCCCATATTTTGAAAACGAGGCCACGTTGGAAGCGTGTATTGAAAAACTGAAGCAGGAAACCAGGCGTTATGCCAAACGGCAGATCACCTGGTTCAAACGAGACAAGGATATTCATTGGTTTTATCTCGACGAGGAGCCTGATTTTGACACTCTGCTTGAGAAGACCGTTCAAATGATAAAAGGGAGCCTATATGGATAAACTGTTATTCAAACGCATATTGGTTGCAGCGCTCACACTGCTGGCGCTGATATATGTTGCCTATTTGCTGATCAGCGCGAATTTTAATATGTATCCCACGGAAAACGCAGTTCAGGTAACGATGACGGACCGCATCTTTTCCAACGCGTTCATCGTCAGAGATGAGAAAATCATTCAGAACAACTCCGAGGGAGTCCTGTCTTATTCGGTGGAAAACGGTGAAGCGGTCAATGCGGGCGGTGAAATCGCGAAGATTTACACCAATGAGGAAGATGCCGTCGCCAACACCATGTCAGAGAGACTGACAAAGAAAAAGGAAGCGCTGGAAAATATTCAGAAAAACACGATTTCGGGTACCATGAGCCTTGATATCATCAATAACAATATTAAGAGCAAGCTCATCACGCTTTTGGAGGATACCAATACCCGAAAGCTTACCAACGCGATTTCCGACGCGGACGTACTGCTCAACGCCGTGAACCAGCGTCAGCTCTACACGGGAAAGATTACGGATTTTTCCTCGGAAATCGCCGAGCTGCAAAGCTCCATTGACTCGCTGCACAACGCGACGGGCAATACCAAGGGTGTGATCCGCACGGACGACGCGGGATACTTCACAGAGTTCTGCGACGGATATGAGAAGGTGTTCGACTACGACAAGATCGCGAATATCACGCTGGAGGACTTAAAGACCTTTGAGAAGTCCTCGACTCCCGCCAACACGGCAGGAAAGGTTATCAGCAACGTAAAATGGTACGTGGTGTGTGAGGTTTCCGCAGACGAGGCGCAGAGTCTGAATATCTGGGCAAGCCCCGTAACGGTTCTGTTTTCCGAAGCCTCCTCCGAGGCGATCCCGGCGGAGATCTACCGCGTCAACCAGTCCTCGAAGGACAGCAACGCGGTAGTGGTCCTGCGCTGTGACTATATGGATGACGGCATTCTGGAGGCAAGACAGGAGCCGATTGAGATCGGTATGGGCAAATACACGGGACTGCGTGTCAGCAAGCGCGCGATCCACGACGACTATGTCACCAAAACGACATACGACGATAACGACAATCCGCACAAGGAACAGAAGAAGGTACAGGGTGTGTATGTGCTTTACGGCAGTGAAGTGCAGTTCAAGCAGATTTCCATTCTGTATGCCGACAGTGACTACGTTGTTTGCGACACATCGCCGGCGGAGGGAATCCTCTTTAACGGAGAGACCATCTCACTGTACGACAAGGTTATAGTAAAAGGAGACGATTTGTATGACGGCAAGGTCATTCACTGATGTGGAATACAACTACAGACAGATCAATGAGAGGATCGCCGAGGCGGCGGAAAAATCAGGAAGGAAGAGGGAGGACATCACCTTTCTCGCGGCGACAAAGACTGTAGACGCGGCTGCCATTAACCACGCGATTTCACTCGGTCTGGATCATATCGGAGAAAACCGCGTGCAGGAGCTTCTTTCCAAATATGAGGAATACGATCTTGAGCACTGCTCGCTCCAGTTCATCGGACACCTCCAGAGCAACAAGGTGCGTCAGATCGTGGAGAAGGTCGACCTGATCCAGTCGGTGGATTCCGTAAAGCTGGCAAGGGAGATTTCCGCTCAGTCAGTCAAGAGGAATCTGGTTTCCAACATCCTTGTCGAGGTGAATATCGGAAGGGAAGAGAATAAATCGGGAGTTTTTGAGGAAAATCTGGAGGAGTTACTGTGTGAAATCGCGCAGATGGATGGGATTTCTGTACAAGGATTAATGACAATTCCGCCAATTTGTGATAATAAACATAAAATTTCTAATTATTTTAATAAAATGCACAGGTTATTTATTGACATATCGCAAAAAAAATTAGATAATATAAATATGCATATTCTATCAATGGGTA
>ONSE01000143.1 GCA_900320415.1 uncultured Eubacteriales bacterium | reverse complement strand
TTAATAGACTTTCAATTAATAGACTTTCAAACAGATGTAAAAGGATTTTAGCGGTATCATACAGGCTTTTGACGATGGCGACGCATTTCTCTGTTCCCAGGCCGCCGCTGTCAAGATAAACCGCGTAGTTGGCTGGCTCTCCGATTTGTCCGACAAAAAAATGTGCCCGCCGGTCTGATTGGATTGGCGGTTGACAATCAACGCTGACGCGGTGTATACTGATACATAATGTATGAAGCATCAATGACACTGTTACAAAGGAGTTTTCAATATGGATTTGATTCAGAGCTTTTCCGTTGACCATACCGCCATCGTTCCCGGCATTTTCCTCAGCCGTGCGGATGAGGTCAGCGGCGGCACCGTCACGACCTATGATATCAGGCTGAAACGGCCTAACAGGGAGCCTGTCATCGACGTCGCCGCCATGCATTCCCTCGAGCACATTATCGCCACGTTTCTGCGCAATGAGCCCGGCTGGAAGCAGGACGTCGTCTACTGGGGCCCGATGGGATGTCTGACGGGCTTTTACCTTATTCTCAAGGGCGACCGTCCGCCGCGCGCGATCTATGACCTTGTGCTGAGAGCCTTTCGGTCTGTGGACGAAGCGCAGGAGGTTCCCGGTGCCGCCGCGGTGAACTGCGGTCATTACCTCATGCACAACCTTGGAATGGCGAAATGGTACGCGGCGGAGTTTGCGGCGTATCTTGAGAAAAACGCCGACAATCCCCTGATCTTCGAATACCCCAGGACACAGCGGCTCGTCACGGAAACCGGACAGGAGTTCTTTGACTCGTAATAAAGCAGCCCCTCCGAGGACAAAAAAGATCCTACCTCCCAAAGTCAGACCAAAATCTCATTTTCGGAGGTAGGTTTTTTTCATGGCAAAAGAATTTGAATTATTGGAGATTCCCTTATTTACTTCGCCGTACACATGACCAAACACATCCGTCAATTGATTCTGCCTATCAGCAGGAGCAAAGCGTGGGCGGGTGCTTATCCGGGTCTTGTAAATCGTTTTAGGCTTGCTTGAGTTTCACGGATTCAGGCTTCAAAGTAAAAAAGCCTTTGACAGCCCGTTTGAACGGGGTTCCGATGATGAATATTAGTTTTTTATCGGATACAGTGTCAGTCGGTTATCTTCGCCGCAGATTCCGAGAAAAATTTCCTCAGCGGCTTTATATCCTTGTTCCTTCAGCGCTTTTGTCAGCCACACCTCGTTGAGCCCCCTGCGCTTGAGGTTGCCTCCGATGATTTTGCCGTCCATTATCACCTCGGTGCCGATGTGTTCAGGCTCGGGAGCCAGATCCATGTCCTCGGGCTGCAGCGGACGCTTGGTGCTGACGGGTAGAACAGAGAGCTTGCCGTTGTACTCATAGACCGCTGTCTGGATATCGCCGAGCTGAAAATAGCCCTCCTGTCTGCACAGCAGCAGGAACTCGCTCAATTCGAGCTTTGCTTTTTTCATGTTTTCACGGTACAGCTTCCCGTCGTTCATCACGATAGTCGGCGTGCCGTTGATGAATTTCCTGCTTCGCGGAAACTTTCGTGTGAATACGCTCAGCGCCACCGTGACGCCTCCGAATACGATCATCGCGATGGTCGGCTTCCACCATGGCTTGTCCAGTGTTGTCGCGAGCTCGGCGGCAATGGAACCGATAGTGATGCCTGTGATATAATCAAAGAACTCGAGCTGGGCGACCTGCTTGTGGCCGATGATTTTCGCGATAATGAACAGGATCGCCGCCGAAAACAGTGATGCCGCGATAAGAGTAAAGAATTCCATCTTATCCTCCGTAACTGCCGCCGTTCCCCGAAGCGGGAGCAGCAGCGAAAATCAGCATTTGTCGGATTTATTATGGTCAGACGCATCGGAGTTTATGCGTTTGCACAAATCTCTCTGCGCGGCGATGGTGGCAAGCGTGTCACCGAGCTGAACCAGCACTGACGACCACAGCGCAAGCTCCTCGTCGTTCAGGCGGCAGGCGATGGAGTTGGCTGCAGCGGTAATCGCGGCGGTGATTTCACAGGCGTTCATTCATTCACATCCTCATGGTTTCTATGCCATTTTACGCGGACAAAAGACAGGTGTGACAAAACAGACAGAGAAACGACGCCTTCGTTCCCGTGTGCGGTTGACACGGAAAACGGCGCGGGGTATAATAACGGTAATGTATTTGTTTGTTTTGGGGTGTACTTATGAAATATTTATTTCGGGCAATCGACGGTCTGATATTTGCCGCTGTTGCCTGTTCTGCCGGAATTTTCCACTTGTTCCCCGCATACCGTTTTCTCATACCTCCCGCCGTGCTGCTGTTTGTGATTGGCAATGTTTTCCCGTCTCCGCTGAATTTTTCCCTGAAACGGATGCGGCTGAGAGTTTGCGCCGAGGGCGCGGATCTGCTGACTGCTTTCCTGATAGGAGCGGGAATCACGTCAGCCGCGCATATTGCCGCTGCCGTGTATGTATTCTCCCGTGTCCCCGGTGGTATTCCGGCGTTTCTCCTCAGCTGTCTGACGGGCTGTCTGGTGCTGACGGTGCCCTTCTGGAACGGGATCGCCAGGGTGTATCTGACCTCCCTGCAGCTGGGGATCAGGTACCGCGTCATCGGCGTGCTGTGCGGATGGATACCGATCGCCAATCTGATTGCCCTCTATAAAATCATCACGGTGTGTTCCGAAGAGGTCGTTTTTGAAAACGGGAAGGAGCTGCTGAATGAGCGCAGACACGCTGACGCCGTCTGCCAAACGAGGTATCCGCTGCTTTTGGTACACGGCGTATTTTTCAGGGATACCAAATACTTCAATTACTGGGGAAGAATCCCGAATGAGCTGGAAAAGAACGGCGCGACCATATACTACGGGAATCACCAGTCGGCGCTGTCTGTTGCCGACAGCGCGGCAGAGCTTGCCGCAACGATCCGCAGGATAGTGACGGAAACAGGGTGTGGGAAGCTCAACATCATCGCGCACTCCAAGGGCGGTCTGGACTGCCGCTACGCCATCTCCGAGTGCGGGGCAGAGCCGTATGTCGCCTCGCTCACGACGATCAACACGCCGCACAGAGGATGCCTGTTCGCGGATTATTTGCTGCGCAGGGTTCCCGAGAAGGTCAGAAACACCATAGCCGGAACCTATAACACGACGCTGAAACGATTCGGTGATACAAACCCCGATTTTTTATCGGCGGTGTATGACCTCAGGAGCGAAAGCTGCGCGAGACTGAACACTCAGATCAGGGACAGCAGAGCTGTCTATTCCCAGAGCGTTGGTTCCAGGCTGAACAAAGCCACAGGCGGAAAATTCCCGTTGAATTTCACCTATCATATCGCGAAGCATTTTGACGGCCCCAATGACGGACTGGTGTCGGAGGCGTCCTGCGGCTGGGGTGCGCGCTTCACCTTCCTCACAACAGAGGGAAACAGAGGAATTTCTCACGGCGACATGGTTGATCTGAACCGTGAGAACATCAAGGGCTTTGACGTCAGGGAGTTTTACGTGCAGCTCGTTTCGGAGCTGAAAAACAAAGGATTCTGATTTCTCCGCCTTCCGGAGAAATCATACCGGAATATAAAGGCTTGGCTCTCCTGTTGAGGACAGCTGATTTTTGGGAATCTCTAATAATTCAATGTCGCGCTTATGCGCGGTAAGGAATTTTTAGAGGTTTCCTTTATTCTTTTTCGGCAAAATAAGGCGGCCTCCAAAGGAGGCCGCCGCTGTTGTTTTGCGTAGGAATCAATAGATATGAGGAGCGATGGGAGCGTCGGGATTCTCGTCGGGATTCTCGCTGTAGAGCGTCGCAAAGTCGTTGGAAGAATAAACTCTGCTGTCATTGATCACGATCCACATCTCGTTGCTGACATAGCCCTTGTAGTCCTTGGTCTGGGGAGAACCGTTCTTGGAAAGGATAACGTTGTAGGTACCGGTTCCCGTGTAGGTGAAGGTGTAGTCGAACCAGCCGTCGCCGTCTGTGTCGCTGATCTTGACGCCGGGCCACTTCGCGTTATCATCGGGCGAATAGTTGCCGCTGTCGTTGCCGTTGAGGTCGGAACCCCAGATCCAGAGGTGGGGTGCCCAGGTCTCGGTGCCGTTGTGCTTGATGTGCAGCTTGACGTTGGGATTGCCCAGCTCATAGTAGTAGTTGACATAGAGCGTATCGCCGAAGGGGATCTTGCCCTCAGTCTTTTCGGGTCTTCTGCTCTCGTCGATGATGTAGCCCATTACCTTGAATTCCTTGGAGGTGAATTCGTCGCCGACTCTGCCTTCTGTGACAATCGGTTCGGTAAAGGTCTTCTGTGTGCCGTCCGCGTCGGTATAGAAGTAGTTGACAACTACCTTACCGGTGGATACAGGCATCTCGGAAATGTACATCTGGAGCATGGTGGCGTCGGAAATCGAAACCTTGCCGTCATAGTCGAGGTCAAGGTCGCTGCCGCCGGGAAGGGTGATGATCTCTACGAGGTGCTTCTGGAAGTCGGTGACATCGTTGATATCTACCTTGCCGTCGCCGTTGACGTCGGCGTGCTTCTCGAGGGATTCGGGAACATAGTCCTTGAAGACGAAGGTGACGGTCTGCGGCTTGTCGGAGTAAACGCCCGCGGCGTCGCCCTCGATCCTGTCGAGAACGTAGGTGTTGGGAACGCTCGCGCCCGAAGGAACGACGTAGCCTGTGCCGATCTCGCCCTGGATCTGGATGGGATCAGTCAGAGGAGTGCCGTTGTAGTATACATAATTCGCCGTTACGGTGCCCATTTTGGAGTCGATGGGATTCGCGTCAAAGCTCGCCTTGTCAACCGCGATAACGGCGGAGTTCGCCTCGACGAGGAATCTGCTGCCCTTGACCTCTTCGATCTTTGTCACGCCGGCGGTCTTGTTGTTGGCGATAACGACCCACTCGGTGACGGAGGTATCTTCAAGGGTGATGGTGGTGGACTTGTGATAGCCGTTGAAGAGAACCGCCATCTTCTTCCACTGTCCTTCGGTATCGTTGCTCACGGTGTAGGCAACAACGTTGGACTGGTTGTCCATGTTTCTCGCGCCGTTGAAGGTGTATGCCTTGTCATAGGACTTGTC
>ONSE01000161.1 GCA_900320415.1 uncultured Eubacteriales bacterium | reverse complement strand
TGTCAAAGCTCCGCAGGAATACTGACGTATTTCAAGGAGATTTGGCAGGATTATGCCGTGAAGATTCCGTACTTATGCGCGGTAAGGGATTTTTAGAGGTTCCCTAAATTACCTCTTGCAAAATGTAGCGAATCGTGGTATAGTATGAAGAGATAACACGGCGACGGAGAGAGTAGCACGGAATCACCTCCCTTAAAGAGAGAAGCGTCATCGGCTGAAAGCGCTTCAGGGCGGCTCAGTGTGAAGTTCACTCCCGAGTGGCAGGGCTGAAGCAGCAGTAGGCTCTGACGGCTTGCCCCGTTACAGGCACAATGAGTGTCCGCGCAAGCGGAAATCAGGGTGGTACCACGGAATGATTCGTCCCTGTGCAGGTTACTGCACAGGGCTTTTTGCATTGTTTTGAATGATTTGAAACGGGAAACCCTGAGCAGCACGCAATTCTACCCGCTCCGAAATAAAGAAGGGCGGAGAAAGCGCCACGGCGCAATAGGAGGAAAATATGGATAACAGAATTGATGTTCTCAGAGAAGAAATCAGGCAGAAGCTCGCTTCCGCCGCCGATCTCGCCGAGCTCGACAAGCTCAGAGTCGGCTATCTCGGCAAGAAGGGCAGCATCACCGCGCTGCTCAAGGGAATGAAGGACCTCAGCAACGAGGAGCGCAAGACCTTCGGCGCGGAGGTGAACCGTCTCAAGGCGGCGGCGGCCGAAATGATTGAAAAGAAGGTCGAGGAGCTGAACCGGAAGGCGATCGAGGCGGAGATCAGCCTCATGCCCGTGTTTGACGTCACCACGCCGCCCGACCTGTCGCGCGGTTCCTATCATCCCATCACGCTTTCGCAGCGTCAGTGCGAGAGGGTCTTTCAGTCGATGGGCTTCACCGTGGAGGATTATCCCGAGGTCGTCACCGACTACGAGTGCTTTGAATCGGTCAACATCCCCAAGCATCACCCCGCGCGCGATATGCAGGATACCTACTATCTCGAAAACGGTCAGCTTTTAAAATCCCAGACCTCCGCGGCACAGAACGCGATCCTGCGCAAGTACGGCAAAAACCTGATAGAAAACGGCGTGCCGATCAAGGCGATTTTCCCCGGCCGCTGCTTCCGCAACGAGGCGACCGACGCCTGCCACGAGAACACCTTCTTCCAGATGGAGGGTATGATGGTGGACAGGGATATCTCCATCTCCAACCTGATTTATTTTATGAAAACCATGCTCTCCGAGGTGTTCCGCAGGGATATCAAGGTCAGGCTCCGTCCCGGCTTCTTCCCGTTCGTAGAACCCGGCTTCGAGCTGGATATCAACTGTGAGATCTGCGGCGGCGCGGGCTGCCCGTCCTGCAAGCACAGCGGCTGGCTGGAGCTGTGCCCCTGCGGTATGATCCATCCGAACGTGCTGCGTGAGGGCGGCATCGATCCCGACGAATACACGGGCTTCGCCTTTGGTCTGGGCCTGACCCGTCTTGCCATGATGAAGTACGGCGTCAAGGATATCCGCGACCTCAACAGCGGCAGCCTCAAGGCGCTTTCGCAATTCACCGACGATTGATCGGACTAGTAGATACAAAGGAGAGGTAATATGTTCTTATCAATGAACTGGATTTCGGACTTTGTGGATTTCACAGGTCTTGATAAGGTGGATCTGATTCACCGTTTTTCTCTGTCAACCGCCGAGGTTGAGAATGAGATTTTCTATAAAGGCGCCGACATCAGCGGCATCGTAGTCGCGGAGATCAAGTCGGTGGAAAACCATCCCGACTCCAAAAAGCTCCACCTCCTCAAGGTGGATATCGGCGAGCCCGAGCTGACGGACGTTGTCTGCGGCGCGCCGAACGTCAGGGTCGGCATGAAAACCGCCTTTGCCAAGGTAGGCGCGAAAATCGGAGAGATCGAAATCGCGCCCCGTCCTCTCGCGGGCGTCATGTCCTACGGAATGTGCTGCAGCGAGGCGGAAATCGGCATCAGCGACGACAACTCGGGCATCATGGATATCACCGACGACGCTGCCAACGGCACCGATCTGAAGGAGCTCTATGAGATAGAGGATATCGTCTTTGAGGTTGACAACAAGTCTCTCACCAACCGCCCCGACCTCTGGGGACACTACGGCATCGCGCGTGAGTTTGCCGCCCTCGCCGGCAGAGAGCTGAAGCCCCTCGCCGTGGAGGATCTGGAGGCGTACAACGCCCTTGCCAAGGTGGATATGAAGATCGAGGATCCCCTTTGCCAGCGCTATTCCTGCCTGCAGGTCGAGAATATCAGCCGCAGCGTCAGCCCTGTCAATATGCGCATCCGCCTGTTCTACTGCGGCATGAGAGGCATCAACTTCCTCGCCGACCTCACCAACTATCTCATGCTCGAGATGGGTCAGCCCATGCACGCCTTCGATTCCCGCAAGGTGGGCGCCATCCGCATCAAGCGCTTCGAGCAGCCCTTTGTTTTCCAAACCCTCGACGGCGTGGAGAGAAAAATCGACGAGAACACCTTGATGATCTGCAATGACAACACCCCCGTCGCTATCGCGGGCATCATGGGCGGTCTGGACTCCGAGATCGTGGAGGACACAACGACCCTGACGCTCGAGTCCGCAACCTTTGACGCGGCGTCCATCCGCAAGTCCACCGTCCGTCTGGCGCACCGCACCGACGCTTCCATGCGCTACGAGAAATCTCTCGACCCCGAAATGACGGTTCCCGCCATCGCGCGCTTCCTTTTCCTTTTAAAGAAGTACGACGGCGGCGTGCAGGTCGTATCGGCGCTCACCGACGAGTACGCCTTCCGCTATCCGCAGGTCGATCTCCGCTTCGACAAGAGCTTTGTTGACCGCTACACCGGCATTGAGATTCCCAACGACACCATCGTCAGCACGCTCCAAAGCCTCGGCTTCACCGTTTCCCTCGAGGGAGATACCTTTGACGTGATGGTTCCCTCCTGGAGAGCCACCAAGGACGTCACCATGAAGGCGGACATCATTGAGGAGATCACCCGTATCTACGGCTACGATAATTTTGAAATCAACACCACCCGCTCGCCGCTCTATCCCGTCAGGGAGGACGTTGTCAAGGACAACGAGGACAGGATCAAGGATATGCTCGTCAAGAGATACAATCTGCACGAGGTTCATTCCTATGTCTGGGCGTACTATGACGAGCAGAAGGCGCTGGGAATTCCCGTTGAGGAGAATATCAAGCTCGCCAACGCCACCAACCCCAATATCGAGACCATCCGCCGCTCCATGATCCCCACCCAGCTCTGTCAGGTCAAGAGCAACATCGGCTACGCGCCCGATTTCGGAATTTTTGAGATCGGCAGAGTGGTAGAGGGTGTGGACGAAAACAACCTCTGCGTGGAGCGCAAAAAGCTCGCTGTCACGCTTTACAGCAAGACGAGGGACGTGCGCGATCTCTATTTCGCGCTGCGCGATATGCTGGCGGTCATCACCGACGACCTCAAGCACAAGTCCCTCGACTATCAAAAGGCGGAGCCGGCTCACGTCTATGAGCACCCCGTCAACCTCAACACCGTTCTGCTCGACGGCGCCGCCATCGGCACCATCGGCATCGTTCATCCCACCGTCGGCAAGAAGATCGACAAGAAGAGCGCGATCGTGTTCGCGGAGATCGATATGAACGCCTTCGCCGACGCGGAGAATGCTTCCGTCTGCTACGAGGAGCCCTCCAAATTCCCGCCGATGGACTACGATATCAGCGTGATCGTTCCCAAGGGCGTCTATTACAGCGACCTCAGAACGTGCTGGGCGGAAGAGGGGAAAGGCATCCTCAAGGGCACAAGGATCGTTGACACCTACGATACCAATGTTTTCCACAGCATTACCATCCGCTTTGAGTTCTCCTCTGCGGAAAGAACGCTCAGCTCCGCCGAGGTGCAGGAGATCATGGACAAAATTATTGCCAATCTCAAGAATATCGAGGTAACCCTCCGCTGAGTCATGCCGTTTTTCCCGAGGAGTTGAAGAAAAACCCTTGCAATTTTGTGAAAAATCCTGTATAATAGTAGAATAGATTAACGGGAGGTGCTTCGGTATGTTAGAAAAGACGATGATTTTTTCATTGGGTGATGAAAAGGACGACCAGATTAAAGCAGGACTCACAATCGTATATGACGCACTGAG
The DNA here is from genome assembly GCA_900320415.1 of uncultured Eubacteriales bacterium. Taxonomy (GTDB): domain Bacteria; phylum Bacillota; class Clostridia; order Oscillospirales; family Acutalibacteraceae; genus Ruminococcoides. The sequence goes on along the minus strand of ONSE01000161.1, from coordinate 6,945 downwards.
ACAGAAGGGCTATAACCCCATTAACCAGATTGTGGGCTACATTCTCAGCGAGGACCCGACCTACATCACGACCTACAACAATGCGCGCAACATTATCAGCGCGATTGACCGCGACGATTTGCTCGAAGCACTGGTGAAATCCTACCTCAACGTATAAGAAAGGATGATGCTTAGTGGCAGACGCAAAAAAGGCAAGCGAGTTTTCTACCTACAAGGGCAGACCTCTGGTGCGCTGCGGCGACGAGATTTACTACGGCAACATGGAGGAGCCGTATGTAATAAGGATGCAGATCAAGTCAAAAAAAGAGGTTAACGGCGAGATGATCGCCGACAAGGTGACGGTGCAGCTGATGGCGACCGACCCTTACCTTTCCCCGAGACGCGCGCTGATCAAGAGCAGCGAGAAAAAGGGACTGTTCCTCGCCATGGATATCGCCGACATCTGGCTCGGCAGAGCTCTGGCAGGCAAAATGTAAAGGGAATCTCTAATAATTCAATGCCGTGAAGATTCCGTGCTTATGCGCGGTAAGGAATTTTTAGAGGTTCCCTGAAATGATTCATTAAAAAACGGAGTGCTTCGGCACTCCGTTTTATTCTGTAAAAAAATCTGTCTGCTTTGTCATGCCGAGGAGCTTGCGGCGAAGGATCCCGGGCAGAACCGTATGCTCGTACTACAAGCGCGTCATCATTCTTTTTCTCCCTGACGGTACATTTGCAGCAGGCGGAACAAATCCGCGATTTTCTCACGGAACCGCTCGCCGTTGTCGGTGTCGTCCACCATCACACGGTAACGCTCCGTTTCCACGATCTCCGAGCTGGAACGGATATCCTTGTTTGTCCGCAGCGCGGCGTCAATGCTCTCAAAGGGCTGGTGCGCCTTGAGCCGCAGTCCGTGGGAATTGAAAATCAGCGTGTAGCCGGCGATGCCCGTCGTATCGTGATATTCGCGGCAGAAGCCGCCGTCGATCACCAGCAGCCTGCCGTCCGCGCGGATGGGCAGCTCACCCTTGACGGTGCGCACGGGGGTGTGACCGTTGACGATGTGGGAGTAGGGGGAGATCAGACCGAATTCGGCGAGGATTTTCTCGCACACCTCCGCCTGATAATAGAGCGTGTAATAGGGGTTCTTCTCCTCCTGCCAGGCGCTTTTGTCGTCGATATAGGTGCGCTCAAAGGTCTTGATGTTTCTGCCGCAGAGGGGAGATTTCCTGCCGCACCAGAGGTACCACATGAAATCCAGCGCCTCCGTGTCCGCTTCCTTGCTGAAGAAGGCACGCCGCGCCGCGCGGTCGGCGAGCTCAAAGTACGCCCGTCCGCTGACGCGCTGTCCGAAGAACTCCACCTCCTCCCATTCTCCGTCGGGAGTGAGGGGGACGCAGCCGTGATAGAGCAGGTTGCCGTTGTGACAGCGGTACATACTGCCCTTTTCATAGAGAAACTGAACGTGCCTGTGGAGAGAAGCGCTGTTGAGGAAGTACTGCTTCAGGCGGTCGATGACCTCCCTTTCGCCGTCCGTGAGCGTGTAGGGAGCGTCAGGGCTGACGGTGGGGAAGCGGCTTTCGTTGAGCGTGTATGTCCTGCCGTCGATGGTGATCTGTCCGTCGTGTACCTTGTCAAGCAGCAGCCTGTCGTTCATCCCGTACTCGGGATGGCGCAGTATCACCTGTCCCTCCAGCTTGAACAGGATCACGCTGACAGCTTTCAGCGCCGCCTCCATCGGCTCCGGGTCGGGATAAACCCTCTGGGCAAAGAGCGTCAGCTTGCGCAGGCTCACCCCGTAGCCGCTCTCCAGGGTGCGCAGACAGCCGTATTTCAGGCAGTTGCGCACAACGTTGGCAATACACGCCTCGCTGCCCGAGGCGGCGCCCATCCAGAGGATATCGTGGTTGCCCCACTCGATATCGAGCGAGGGCCGCGTCATCAGCAGCTCCATGATTTTGTCCGCAGATTTGCCCCGGTCAAAGATGTCGCCGACGATGTGGAGCCTGTCCACCGCCAGCCGCTTGATCAGCCCCGCGAGGGAGATCAGAAAATCATCCGCGCCGATCTCGATGATGGTATCGAGGATAACCTTGTGATAATGAATCTGGTTGTCGTCCTCATCCTTCTGGGCGTGGAGCAGCTCGTCGATGATAAAATCATAGTCCTCGGGCATCGCCTTGCGCACCTTGGAACGGGTGTATTTTGAGGAGAGCGCCCTGGCAAGCTCTATCATGCGGTTGAGCTGCTGCTTGTACCATTCGCGGCTGAGTCCGCCTTCTTCGCGCACCAGCGCGAGCTTTTCCTTGGGATAGTAGATCAGGGTACACAGCTCCTTGCGCTCCTCTTCGCAGAGCGAGGCGCTAAAGAGCATGGCGACCTTTTCGCGGATGACGCCCGAGCAGTTGTTGAGGATATGATAGAACGCCTCGTATTCGCCGTGCAGGTCGCTCATAAAGTGCTCGGTGCCCTTTGGCAGGTTGAGGATGGCGGTGAGATTGATGATCTCACGGGAGAGGGAACGCATGGTGGGGAATTTTTCCGCCAAAAGTTGAAAGTATCTCTTTTGCTCGTCCATGGCAGCGCCTCCTTGAATACCGTTTTCCAAAATTATAAATCAAGTCCCTGTGTCGTCTGCAGGAACGCGGTGAGCTGTGCCAGAATCTTTTCCACACCGCCCTCGCTGTCGCTTTCGATGTTCAGCGGCATGATCGGGTCGTGAACCGAGAGGCGGAGCAGGAACCAGCCGTCGCCGTTTTCTTTGTCAAAGGAAACGCGCACACCCTCGCGGTTGTCGTCGGCGAGGTGCCAGTCCTCCCGCTGTTCGGCGTAGGCGGTGAGGTCGGCAATGATCTTTTCGCCGCAGGCGCGGAAATCCTTTTCGAGAATGCGGTAGCGGATCTCGCGGCTCTCGAGAGGCTCCTTGAGACCGGCGGTCAGCTCGTCCAGTCCCTTGCCCTCCTTGCGCAGCTGCGCCGCCTTGATGATGATTTTCGTACAGAGGTAGGCGCCGTCGTCAAGGAAATAATTCTCACGCATGGCGGCGTGTCCCGAGGTCTCGATCGCGAGGGGGCAGTTGATTCCCTCGGCGTTCAGCTCGAGCGCCTTGTCGATGACGTTCTTATAGCCTCGTCTGTAGCGGTAGTGTTTGCCGCCGAGGTTGTTTTCGATGAATTCCCTGAGACCGCTCGAGGTGATGGAGTCGGTGACGATAGTGCCGCCTTCATTGCCCTCCAGCGCGATGGCAGCCGCTGCCGCTACCAGACGGTTGCGGTTGATCTCGTTGCCCTTGCTGTCTACCGCGCCGCCGCGGTCAACGTCGGTGTCGAAGATAACGCCCAGATCGGCGCGGCTCTCGCGCACCGCCTCACAGATGGACGCCATCGCCGCCGCGTCCTCGGGGTTCGGCACATGATTGGGAAACATTCCGTCTGGCTCCAGATAACGGCTGCCCGTTGTGTCGGCGCCCAGTACGGCGAGTACCTTGTCGGCATAGAAGCCGCCCGCGCCGTTGCCCGCGTCCACAACGATGTGAAAGCCCCTGAGCGGATGGTCGTAGTCCTCGGCGCTGACCTCGCTCTTGATTTTATCGCACAGTCCTCTCGCGTAGTCGGACATAAAGTCGCAGTCGTAAGCCCTGCCCGTGTCGTATTCCATGGGGTGCTTGTCCTCCTGCGCGAAGGTCAGGATCACGTCGATATCGCTGCCCTCGAGTCCGCCCTCGCGGGTGAAGAATTTCAGACCGTTGCGGTTAAAGGGATGATGGCTCGCGGTGATCTGCAGCGCGCCGTCGCAGCCAAGTTCAACAGTGGTCATAAACATACTCGGGGTGGAGGCGAGTCCGCAGCGCACCACCTCGGCGCCTGCCCTGACAAAGCGGTCGACACACAGCTCCATGATATGGGGGCCTGAAATACGGCTGTCTCTGCCGACGGATATTTTCAGGCTGTCCGTGTCCTTGCCGGTTTTGGCGGCGAGCCAGAGCACAAAACCGTCCGCCATGCGGCAAACGGCGTCGTCCGTGAGGTTGACAGGCTGTCCCGCGACGCCCTCCACCGCGACGCCGCGGATATCGGTGCCGCTTTTGAATTGCTTGAAAGTATCGTTTAACATAGTGCTTCTCTCCTCTGAAGTTTCTTGCTGTTATTGTAACATAAAAGCGGAAAAACCACAATAAGGCGAAAACTTAAGTTTGTAAAAATATGTCGCCTTTTTTGTGAATAAGATAACAAAGTTGTGAAGTTTATCTAACCAAACGGGCGGCGAACCGACGCAGGAAAGAAAAAGAGAATAAGAAAATGTAAGATATTACTAAAAACAAGCGTTATCATTTGTCAATATATGATATTGAATTATCGTAACGCACAAAGAGGGCATCAAAAAGTTGTTGACTTTTCCGAAAAAGGGAGTATAATAAAAACTGTCAAAGGGAGTTGAAAGAAAGTCCCGGACACTTACAAAGCTTTCCACGTTTTTCACGTTAATTTCAAAACTTCTAAATCCGAAAAGGGACGCTGCAAGGCGTCCCTTTTCGGATAGTAGCGGAAAGCTGAAAGACTCATCCTTCTGAATAGTTAGTTTGATTCTCAGAGCAGCCGCCTTATTTCGCAGTGTTCTTCCTGCGTTTTCTGGCTTTTTCCGCTTTTGTAAGGAGTTTGACAATATCCGCATCGGACACTCTTCCGTCGCGTGCCGCACGGATCAGCGAGCGAATCTGCGCATTATCGTTAATATACTCCACGATATCCATCGGAACCGTTTTTTCCGAGCAGGATTCGCTTGCCAGATCATAAAACAGCGCGCTTTCCTCTGATGTGAGAGCAAACTCCTTTTCCATGCGTTTCAGCACCTCGTACGACGGCGCAGACCGTTTTCCTGTTTCAATGCTCGACTGGTAAACCGGAGAGATCCCGATGATCTCAGCCAGCGCCCGTACAGAGAGTCTTTGCGTTTTGCGCTTTTGTCTGATAAAATCGCCAAAAACCATACAATTTCCACCCCGCCTTCAGTTTACTGTAGACATATATAATATTATAGGAATTAATCGCGTATATACAAAATTGTTTTTTGTGAATAAAACTACAGAAAATCGTAGAAATATATTGGTTTTTGTAGGAATCTGTGGTATAATTTCACCAAGGCGGTGAATTGTATGGATTTTAAGGATAAAATTAAGCTCATTTTAATTGAAGACGACCCTGAAATTCAGGAAGAGTATATGTTTCTTTGCTCACAAAGCAGTAATGTGTTGCTGATTGAGGCGACGGACGACGCGGACAAGGGTGTGCATCTGGTGCTGACCAAACAGCCCGACGCGGTGGTGCTGGATCTGGAGCTGCCGAACGGAAACGGGAACGGCATTGTGTTTCTGAGCACCATAAGGGAGATGAACCTGCGCAGGCGGCCGTTTATTCTTGTCGCGACAAATAATATCAGCCCGACGACACATCAGATCGCGCGCAATCTCGGTGCGGATTTTATCATCACAAAAACACAGCCGGACTACAGCGTCGAGATGGTGCTGGGACTGCTCGCGGGAGTGTTGGCGGGACTGACTGCCGCACACGGTCCGGCGCGGCAGCGCAGGGGGGCGGTACTGTGGACAGAAAGTGAGGATAGTCTGATTGACCGCATCAACGCCGAGCTGGACAACGTGGGCATCAGCCCCAAGCATAAGGGGAGAGCCTACCTGCGCGACGCCATCGAAATCATCAGCCGCGGCAAGCGTCCGAATGTCAGCCGTCTGATCGCCGAGAAATACGGAACGACCTCAGCGGGGGTGGAGCGCGCCATGCAGCACGCGATCGACCGCGCGTGGAAGCTGACGGACATTGACATTTTGGAAAGATTTTATACCGCCCGCGTCAATCCCGGCAAAGGAGTGCCGACGACGACAGAATTTGTTTATTATTACGCTGAAAAGCTAAAGAACTGACTTATTTTTTCTAATAAATAGCATATTATTAAGATATAGAGGAGTATAAGGTATCATATGAATGGTTCTTCCCGTGGAAAACGCTCATGACAAATTGTACAAATATTTGAAATAAGCGTTTTTTTTTGGAAATACCCTTGCAAAACAATTACAAATATGATAACATTATAACGATAATCGAATAATAGGCTAAGTGTCTGGAAAATAGGATATCAGATATAACCGAAAACCATTACAGCCTTACTCTTTGAAAGGAGAGTATTGATGTGTCTTTTATAAGGAGCATATTCGTGGCTATTAACGAATGGATTTCCAAACATATTGGACAGTGTTGTGATTGGCGGTTTTCTGGTGGCTTTAGTCTGTGTTATTATGTATACGCTTTTTACGAGCAGTTCCTTGCGATCATTCCTTGAAGAAAGGGGGATTTCCGTGAGAGTAGACGAGCGGCTCTTCAGCCGTCTCCAGAACTATATGCTCGTAGGTGTTTCGGTAACTTTGATGTTTCTGGTTGTCAATTCCGTTTTCTCAAGCGGAATCCTCAGAGCAGGTGACAGAGATATCTTTGTGGACGGCTCATTAAATAGTATTCGACCGATTGAATACGGCGTTATTACTTATGAGGAGCAATTGACCGAGCCTTCAACCGGCTTTACTCCTCCCGATGTGTATTTCCACGAGGTGACTCCTGTTGTAGGACAGGTTACCCACGCGGCATCAGCCAATAATACGCAGCGCGCGGCAGTCGCTTCGGCGACTGTTCCTACCACAAAGGTTAACAGCGTCCAGGTCACTACTCAGGCGACCACGGCGCCGTTGACAACTGTTGTTACGGAACCGACAGAAGTTACCACAACTCCTTCGACCACAGTACCCTCAACAACTGCATTTACGACTGCATCTTCCACCGCACCTTCCTCTACGGGTGCTTCCTCCACAGCCGCTTCCTCTACGGCAGCAAGTACCGAGCCGACCGAGAGCACACACGCTTCTTCGAGCGTCGATCCTTCGGCGAGCACCATGCCGTCCTC
>ONSE01000010.1 GCA_900320415.1 uncultured Eubacteriales bacterium | reverse complement strand
GGGAGGATCTGAGGGAGGAGCTGAAGAAGCTGGATCTCGATGCTTCGGGCGACGGAGAGGAATATGTCTATTTCAACGGTAAAATGATGAAAAGAAGCGTTCTGCTGCAGATGAAACAGGACGCGGAGAGTGAGGGATAAAAATGGCAGGAAAGCACGCACAAAAGGGTTCCAACGCACCGCTTGTGATTTTGATCGTAGTAGCGGTCATCGTCGTAGCCGCGATTGTCGGCGGCGTCATTTTCTTCATGAACGGGGGAATGTCACTGTTCGGGTCAAAGGAAACACAGCCGGCAACAGCGGCTCCGGAAACAACGCTTGCCGTGACAGCGGGGGAGACAAGACCCGCGCCGGCGGAAACCAAGCCGGAAGAGCAGTCACAGGAAGTGTCGCAGGGTGATAACGCTTCGCAGGCGGAAACAGGTGTTCATGCTGAGGAAGAAGGAACCATCAATGTTTTGGTTCCGATGGAGGACGGCATTGAGCCGACCTACTTCAACGCGAGCTATGTTCCTAACGGCAAGGTTGACGATACGTCAACAGGTCAGTCTGTCACCCTCAGAGAGGTCTTCGGCAACGACTACAACCAAGGAGTTCTGACTTTCGAGCAGAACGGGACCTTCAGCGATACGCTGGTATCGGGCGAGCACAACCGCGGCGCTTATGTTGTGCAGAACGATAAGATCCACGCCACCTACACCAATGATAAGAACATGATTATCGAGGTATCCGAGTGGGACGGCGGCGCACCCGTGCGTTTCACGGTGCTTTACGGTTCCTTCCTCGTTTATTTTGGTGAAGACCAATGAGAAACTGTCTTCGGCTGATTGTGTTACTCACAGCTGCGGTGATGTCGGCTTTGGTATTGACCGCCTGCGGGACTTTGGATCTCCCGAACACCGTCTGGGTGCCGCTCCGCGCGACAAATACCAGCGGCGACGAGGTGACGACCGAAGAGGTGTACGGTACGGTTTACAGCAACTATCAGGGCTCGCTCACCTTTTCGGACAACAAGACCTTTGAACTCTGGCTCAGCCCGGGCGATCCGTCGGACGGCACGCACACAGGTGTCTATGAATGGAAGGACGGCGCGGTGAACGCGCTGTTCGACGACGGCACCGAGGAGCAGTTCACCGTAAAAAATGACGGTGAGTCACCCTTGCTCGTCGTACCCTACGGCGGGTATGAGGTTTATTTTATCAAACAGTAAGGAGCAGCGGCTTGAAACAGGAAGTACAACATCTTTCCGTAAATCCTCCAAAAGAGAGGATTTACCTTTACGACAATATCAAGTGTCTGGCGATATTTCTGGTGGTGATCGGACACGCCATCAATTTTCTGACCGACTTTGAGGGCAACGGACTGGAAAAAAGTCTTTATTCTCTGATCTACGCGTTCCATATGCCGCTGTTTATCTTTGTGAGCGGATTGTTTGTCAAGCCGATGAACGAGGAGACGAAATTCCCGAAATATAAGGTGCTTTCGTTTATTCTGATCGGAATTGTCTTGAGGATCCTGACTTCGGTTGTCAATCTTCTGCTGCAGACGAGTCCCGTTTACGCGGTGTTTGACGTTTACGACACCTACGCGTGGTTCATGTGGGCAATGGCGGCGTTCCTGATGCTCACGTGGCTGCTGCGGGGACTTGACAAGCGTTTGGTGCTCGGGCTTTCCCTTCTGGTGGGCTGTATGGCAGGCTATGACAGTAATCTCGGCGACTGGTTCGCACTTATGAGGATCGTGGTGTTTTTCCCCGTATATCTCCTGGGCTATTACCTTGACCCTGCCGTACTTTTGAAGGCGCTGGACAAGAATTGGCTGAAGATAGCCGCGGCGGTGTTTCTTGTCGCTATGGTCCTGCTCTTTGTGTTTGATTTGCCCTTCGCGCAGTTCATGCGCCCGATGTTCACCGGAAGAAACCGCTTCACCGCTTTGGATGAGTATTATGTATTCGGTCCGTTTTTTCGTATTCTTTCCTATCTGATAGCGGCCGCGTTCGGCGTGGCGCTTCTGGCGCTGATGCCGAACCGCAATCTCGGTTATTTTACCGTGATAGGAGCGCGGACGCTGCAAATCTATTTCTGGCACAAGGTCTTTCTGATCGCGGCGGAGGAGTTTCAGATTTATGAAAAAATCGAGCGGTTTACGGGAAGCACTCTTGCCACGCTGATTTATATCGCGTTGGCGATCGGTCTTACCTTCTTTTGCTCACTCGGATTCTTTTCTTTTCCGACCAAGCAGCTGCTTGCCGTCGGCAGGACGAAAAAATAAGAAACAACGGCTCAGGGCTCGGAAGAGTTTTGGGCCGTTTTGTCATATAAAACCGGCAAAAGTGAAATATGTGTGGACAAAATCAAATTCCTGTGCTAAAATAAAACGTCAAGGTATGCAAACAAATATTTGCAGGAGGTAAAACTATGGAAGCTTATAAAAAGGAATTTATTGAGTTTATGGTAGATTGTCAGGTGCTGAAGTTCGGCGACTTCGTGACAAAGAGCGGCAGAAAGACGCCCTTCTTTGTCAACACGGGCTTTTACAGAACAGGCGCTCAGCTGCGCAGACTCGGCGCGTATTACGCGGAAGCCATCAACAGCCGTTTCGGACTGGATTTCGATGTGCTCTTCGGCCCCGCCTACAAGGGCATTCCGCTTTCGGTAGCGGCGACCATCGCCATCAGTGAGAAGTACGACAGGGATATCCGCTACTGTTCCAACCGCAAGGAGATCAAGGATCACGGCGACAAGGGTATTCTGCTCGGCAGCCCGATTCAGGACGGCGACAAGGTGGTCATCATCGAGGACGTCACCACTGCCGGAACCTCCATCGAGGAAACTCTCCCCATCATCAAGGCGCAGGGCGACGTTGATCCCATCGGTCTGGTCGTGTCCGTTGACCGCATGGAGAGAGGTCAGGGAGAGAAGAGCGCACTTGCCGAAATCGAGGAAAAATACGGTCTGAAAACAACCGCCATCGTGACAATGGCAGAGGTTGTTGAGCATCTCTACAACAGGGAATACAAGGGCAAGGTAATCATAGACGATAAGCTCAAGGCGGCGATCGACGCCTACTATGAGCAGTACGGCGTAAAGGCGTAAACAGGAGAGAGCGATGGCAGCGGCAAAGGGCTCCGAGCATTCGGGACACAGGGAAAGGTTGAGAAAACGATTTATTGAAAACGGGCTGGACGGCTTTGAGGATCATCAGGCGCTGGAGCTGTTTTTGTTCTATGCTATTCCGCGCAAGGACACGAATCCGCTTGCGCACCGTCTGCTGGAACGGTACCGAACCATCTGCTGTGTGTGCGACGCGCCGATCGATGAGCTGCAGCGTGATTTCGGACTTTCCGAAAACGCGGCGGCTTTGCTCAAGCTGCTGCCTGAGATGTCGAGGCTGTACAACGAATCGCGGCTGCAGGAGAATAACGCCATAGATCTCGAGACCCTCGGCGATATCGTCAAGCAGAAGTTCATCGGAAGGACCTCCGAGGTGGTGGTGCTCGTACTCGGAGACGCCAAGGGAAAGATGGTCTATTTTGACGTGATCGCCAAGGGCTCCGTCAGCTCCTCGGATTTTCCCGTGCGCAAAATCGTGGAGCTTGCCATTCGTCACAACGCCAAAATCGCCTTTATAGCGCACAACCATCCGAGCGGCAGCGCGCTGCCCTCACAGACAGACCTCACGACCACGAAGCTGATCGCTCAGGTGCTCCGCAACGTCGGCGTCAGACTTCTGGATCATTATATCGTCGCGGACGGCGATTATATATCGCTGCGCGAGAGTAATTTGATGTAAGCTTATGGAATTTAAGATTCATTCAAAATACCAACCGACAGGCGACCAGCCTCAGACCATAGAAACGCTTGTCAAAAGCATCGAGGCAGGCAACAAGGAGCAGACGCTTCTCGGCGTGACGGGCTCGGGCAAGACCTTCACCATGGCGAACGTGATCGAGCGCCTGCAGCGTCCCACGCTGGTACTGGCGCACAACAAGACGCTTGCCGCGCAGCTTTGCAGCGAGTTCAAGGAGTTTTTCCCCGACAACGCGGTGGAGTACTTCGTGTCCTACTACGACTACTACCAGCCCGAGGCGTATGTCGCGCAGACAGATACCTATATCGAGAAGGACAGCTCTATTAACGACGAGATAGACAAGCTGCGCCACAGCGCGACGCTTGCGCTGTCGGAGCGGCGCGACGTGATCATCGTCGCGTCTGTTTCCTGTATTTACAGTCTGGGCGACCCGATCGATTACCGCAACATGGTGATATCACTACGTCCGGGAATGGAGAAATCCCGCGATGATTTAGTCAAGAAGCTCGTTGAACTGCAATACGAGAGAAACGATATCAATTTCATCCGCAATAAATTCCGCGTCAGGGGAGATGTGGTGGAGATATTCCCCGCCTCCTCCAATGATTCGATCATCCGTGTGGAGTTTTTCGGAGATGAAATTGACCGCATTTCCGAGATCAATCCTCTCACGGGAGAGCTGAAGGCGTTGCTGCGCCACGCCGCCATCTATCCCGCCTCGCACTATATCGTGTCGAGGGACAAGATGAAGAAGGCACTCGCGGAGATCGAGCGCGAGCTGCAGGAACGCCTCGCATACTTCCGTGAAAACGGAAAGCTGCTGGAGGCGCAGCGCATTGAGCAGCGCACGCGCTACGATATGGAAATGCTGCAGGAGATCGGCTTCTGCACGGGCATTGAGAACTATTCGCGCGTGCTGTCCGGCAGACCGCCGGGCTCCTCGCCCTACACGCTCCTCGACTATTTTCCCGAGGACTTTCTGCTCTTTGTCGATGAGTCCCACGTCACCCTGCCGCAGGTGCGCGGAATGTACGCGGGCGACCACGCGCGCAAAAAGAGCCTGGTGGACTACGGCTTCCGCCTGCCCTCGGCGTATGACAACCGTCCGCTGAATTTTGACGAGTTCTACGCCCACATCAACCAGGCGGTGTTCGTCAGCGCTACTCCCGGTGATCTGGAGCTGGAAAAGAGCAAGGTTGTCGCGGAGCAGATCATCCGTCCCACAGGCCTGCTCGACCCCGAGATCTCCGTCCGTCCCACCGAGGGACAGCTTGACGATCTGGTTTCGGAGATCAACGTCCGCGCCGCCAAAAAGCAGCGCACCCTCGTCACGACCCTCACCAAGAAGATGGCGGAGGATCTGACGACCTATCTCGAAACCATGGGGATCCGCGTCCGCTATATGCACCATGACATCGACACCGTGGAGCGCATGGAGATCGTGCGAGACCTGCGTCTGGGAGAGTTCGACGTTCTTGTCGGCATCAACCTGCTCAGAGAAGGACTTGACATACCCGAGGTTTCGCTTGTGGCGATACTCGACGCGGACAAGGAGGGTTTTCTGCGCAGCACGCGCTCCCTGATCCAGATCGTCGGACGCGCCGCGCGCAACAGCGAGGGTCTGGTCATCATGTACGCCGACAGCGTGACGGAATCCATGCGTGTCGCGATCGAGGAAACCAACCGCAGGAGAGAGATTCAGCATCAGTACAACGTTGACCACGGCATCACGCCCAGGACGATCGTCAAGAAGGTCAGCGATATCATAGAAATATCCACTCACAGTGACGGTGAGTTCAAGAATACAAAGAAGCTTTCGAAGGCGCAGCGTCAGCAGCTGATCGAAAGTCTCACAAAAGAAATGAAAGCGGCGGCGCGGCTGCTGGAATTCGAGCACGCCGCCTATCTGCGCGACAAGATCAAAAAGCTGCGCGGAGAGAAATAGGAGAAGTATTTGAAATGGCAGGAAAAAAGACGACGGATTACGGAAACCACAGTATCACCACGCTGAAGGGCGCCGACAGAGTCCGCAAAAGGCCCGCGGTCATTTTCGGGTCGGACGGTATTGACGGCTGTCAGCATTCGGTGTTTGAGATCCTTTCCAACTCTATCGATGAGGC
>ONSE01000104.1 GCA_900320415.1 uncultured Eubacteriales bacterium | reverse complement strand
GGACGCAAAAAGGTGCTGCAGTTCGCCGTGATTTTCTCGAACTGCGGCTTTATGTCCCTGCCGCTCCAGAAGGAGCTGCTCGGCGAGGACGGCTGGTTCTTCGGCTCCATTTTTGTCGCGGTGTTCAACATCGTCGTGTGGACCTACGGCCTGCTCGATATGAGCGGCGACAAAAAGCAGCTTTCCGCCAAAAAGATCGTTTTCAATCCCGGCATTATGGGCGCGGTGGTCGCGATCCTGCTGTTTGTCTTTAATGTCAAGCTGCCCCCGATCCTCGCGAATCCCGTGACGCACCTCGCCAACCTCAACACGCCGCTTCCGATGCTCGTCATCGGCTATTACCTCTCCAAGGCGGATTTCAAAAAGGCGTTTACCGACAAGGGCTCCTATCTCGCGGGCGTTTTCCGCCTGCTCGTGATCCCGCTGCTCGCGGCGGTTCCCATGTGGCTGCTCGGTATGGACAAGACCATGACCATCGCCTTTACCATCGCCTGCTCCGCTCCCACAGCGGCTACTACGACGATGTTTGCCGCCAAGTTCAACCGCGATGTGGAGCTCAGCGTCAGCGTGGTCGCCGCCACGACGGTGTTCTCACTGCTCACCATGCCGTTGATCGTCTCCGTCATCTGGAGTTTGTACTAAGGAGTTCGCCATGCCCAAAAGCCCGCGGCAGAAGCTCAAGCTGCTTTGCCTGCAAAAAATCATGCTTGAAAAATCCGACGAGGAGCACCCGCTGACCATTCAGGAGATCAAGGAGCACCTCGCGGCATATGACGTCAAGGCGGAGCGCAAGAGCCTCTATGAGGATCTGGAGCTGCTGCGCAGCTTCGGACTGGATATCTGCCGCGTCCGCTCCAGCACCATGGGCTACTACGTGGGCAGCCGCGATTTTCAGATCCCCGAGCTGAAGCTGCTGGTTGACGCGATCCAAAGCTCCAAGTTCATCACGACCAAAAAGAGCCTCGAGCTGATCAGAAAGCTCGGCGGTCTGGTCAGTGAGAACCAGAGCAGCCAGCTGCGCCGTCAGGTCTATGTGACCAACCGCGCCAAGACGCTCAATGAAAAGATCTACTACAACGTTGACAGCCTGCACGCGGCGATTTCCGCCGACAGGCAGATCAGCTTCACCTACTTCCGCTGGGAGGTCGATTTTGACTCACCCGAGCGCATCAGAAAGGCTGCGCGTCACGGCGGCAGACCCTATGTGGTTTCACCGTGGGCGCTCTGCTGGGACGATGAGAACTACTATCTCATCGCCTACGACAGCGGCGCGGAGATGATCAAGCACTACCGCGTGGATAAAATGGAGCATATCGAACAGCTGGAGGCAGCGCGCGACGGCGCGGAGCTGTTTGAGGACTTCAATCCGGCGCAATATTCCAAAGCCGTCTTTGCAATGTTTGGCGGTGAGGCGCAGGATGTGAAGCTGAGCGTGGACAATGATATGATTGGTGTTATTGTGGACAGATTTGGTACAGATGTTCTCATTTTGCGCGAAACAGAAAAAAGTTTTACCATTACGCTTCATGTAATCACCAGTCCGCAGTTTTTCGCATGGGTTTTCGGCATGGGAGGAAAGGTGAGAATTCTCTCTCCAAAATCGGCAGTTGATTGTTTTTATAACAATATCCGACAATTTATTTCGGGTAATTAAAGCACTATTTTGTCTGAATTGTAATATTATTGCTTAATAGCAATAAATCATTGACAAAAGATGACAATTATGGTAGAATAAACACAGGATAGGATAAGTCTATTCAGCACATACTCGAACAATAAAATTGGGGGATTTTCTATGAGTATTGAAATACTGAATGCTACTTCAGCATCAAACTCGGCGTTCAGAGTAGTGTGCGGGGAAATGTCATTAAGTGACAAGAGTATCACGCACCACGAGGCTCTGTTCGGCCATGTCAAGTCGGGGTCCGTCACCTTTGAAACCAGCGACGGCGGCTTCCATCTGCGCAAGGACGACATCTACTTTGTGTCGCCCAACACCAGATATAAGCTGACAAACAGCAACAGCGCGAGTATCAATGTCATTACCATCAACTTTACCAACCCCGCCGCGGTGACGCAGGATTACCTTCCACAGAGTATCATCAAGGCGCTGATCAACGGCAACTGCACCAATTATGCCCGTATTTCTCCGAGCGAGGGCGCCCATCCGAGAATTCTGGACTGTCTTACCATCGCCACCAGGGCGGAGACCGAGAAGTCCGATTTCTTCCAGCTTCTTGTCTACGGAAAAATGTACGAGGCGTTCTATGAGCTGTTTGCCAACAAGTTCGTGAAAATTGTTGATTCCGAGAGCAAGAGCAAAAAGTACCGCGCTCTCATGCGCGTCACCACCTACATTGACGAGCACTACATCGACGGCCTGTCTCTCGATGATGTGGCGGGCGCCACGGGAATCAGCCGCTACTATGTGTCGCACCTCTTCAAGGAGCTGCTCAACACCACCTTCGTCGGCTATGTCAACGAGCTGCGCCTCAACCGCGCGGCGATGCTGCTGCTGACGACCGATACCCCGATCATTGAGATCGCGGCTCTTTCGGGCTTCAACAACCTCTCCAACTTCAACCGCGCATTCAAGCTCCACTTCGGAAAAACGCCGTCGGCATACAGAAAAGCGTAAATTTCGGCACTCCGCCCAAAAATTGGGCGGAGTGTTTTTGTGAATTTTTTGTGATAACCCTTGTGCAATTTCTTATTTTGTGATAAAATCTAATCTAGAATTGCGAAAAAAGGTGAACGAATGGTTATAGATATTCCAAAAATTATTGACAGCATCAAGGCGCACAAGAACATTGTTCTGTTTGTCGCGTCTCTTGTGCTCGCGGTAGCGATGATAACGCTGATCGTGATTTTCTGCGGTCCCGCCCCCAAGGCGCAGACCGCGTCGCACCCCGCGTCACAGTTCACGCCCAAGGCGACCGAGGCGGTGAGCACGCGCGAGCAGGCGACGGCCGCCGCGAAGGCGACGGAAAAACAGACAGAGGCGCCCGAAACCACCGAGGCGGAGCAGACCACGGCGGAGGCGACCACACAGCCTGCCACTGCCGCTCCGGGAGATGTGGTCTTTGCCACGGCGGAGCCTGCCGCGGATCCCGCCGACTATCAGGCGCAGTGGGACGCGGGCTATCTGGTGGCGATCGACAATCCCGACACCTCCTACGCCTGCTATCACATCGACCTCACGGACGAGGACAGGGAGCTTCTGGAGAATCTCTGCTACGGCGAGTTCGGCACGGGCGGCTTTATCGGCGCGGCGCTGATCGCGCAGGCGGTAAAGGACGCGATGTGCTTTGACGGCTACACCTCCATTGCCCAGGTCATCAAGGAGTGCCGCTACGACGGCAGCACCACCAGCGGCACCTCGGATGAGTGCCGTCAGGCGGTCCGCTACATCTTTGACGACGACGGCAGCGCGGTGCAGCACCGTATCCTCTATATGTACGCGCCGTATCTGGTCAACAGCTCCTTCCACGAGAGTCAGAACTTTATCCTCAGCTATCAGCAGATCCGCTTCTTTGACCGCTGGGGCGCATAAACCAAACAGGAAAAGGCTGCCGCGGACGCGGCAGCCTTTGGATTTCTGTTTGTCAATAGACCGCGCTTTTTCAACACCGGACAAAAGAGGACGCGCCGCGGCGCGTCCTCTGCTGTTTTATGAACATATTTAAATGGTCTTGATGGTCCGCTTAAAGGTTTCCAGCACGTACCACGCGTCGTCGTCGCTGATCACGGTGTTCAGCGGGAGGGTGAGCTGGTTCTTGTGCATATTGTAGGCGTTGGGGAAGTCGAGAATGCGGAAGCCCTTGTTGCTGTAGGCGGTGAGCAGGGGCAGCGGCTTGAAATGCACGTTGCACATGACGCCGTTCTCCGCCATCATGTTGTAGAATTTGTTGCGGTACTCGTCGTTCTTGCCGATGAAGCGGACAAAATAGAGATGGCCGCTGCTGCGGTGATGGTCGTCGCAGTGGTTGAGTACCTGGATCGGCAGATCCTTCAGCTCCTCGTTGTACAGACGGATCAGCTCGTGCCTGCGCTCGAGGATCTTGTCATAGCGCGAAAGCTGCGCCACACCGAGCGCCGCGAGAACGTCGGGCATATTGCACTTGTACTGCGTGTCCACCACGTCGTATTCCCATGACGCCGCCCTGTTTTTGGAGTAGGCGTCCTTGGTCTGACCGTGGAGGGAGAGGAGCATATACTGCTTGTACATCCAGTCCTCGTCGATGGCGGGATGCGACCTGTGTACGGCGGCGCCGCCCTCGGCTGTGGTCATGTTCTTGACGGCGTGGAAGCTGAAGTTCGTGAAATCCGCGATCTCGCCGCACATCCTGCCCTCGCGCATCGCGCCGAAGGCGTGCGCTCCGTCAGAGATGACAAACACTCTGCCGAACTTTTCCTGCAGCTCGTTTTTCGGCTCGAAAACGCTTTTCCTGCGCTCCGCCGCCTCAAAAATGCGGTCGTAGTCGCAGATGATTCCCGCGAGGTCAACGGCGATGATCGCCTTGGTGTTGTGGTTGATCGCCGCCTCCATTTTATCGTAATCCATCTCGAAGCTGCCGCTCTTGCAGTCGATCATCACGGGCTTCGCGCCGACGTGATAGACGATAGAGGCGGTGGCGGTGTAAGTATAGGCAGGCAGGATCACCTCGTCGCCGGGACCTACGCCGAGGATGCGCAGCGTCAGCTCCGCGCAGGAGGTCTGGCTCGACAGGCAGGCAGCCCTTTCCACATTGCAGTACTTCGCGATCCGGCTCTCAAAGAGCTTTGTCTCGGGTCCGGTGGTGATCCAGCCCGAGCGGACAACCTTTACAACCTCGTCGATCTCTGCCTGAGAAATATCCGGCGGAGAAAAGGGAATGTTTCTCATCCTGAAAATCTCCTTCGTAGAAACACGGCGGACGGAGCCGCCAGCTTATTACACCCATTTTATCATCCTACATTATACAACACTCCGCCGAAAAAGTAAAGGCTTTTATTTCGTTTTGTGCAGCCCGCGGATGGCGCGGTATTTTTCCCTTGTCGCCATGCCTCCGCGGATGTGCCGCTCGCTCTTGTTCTTTTCGAGCACCTCCCTGACCTCTCTGTACATCACGGGGTTGATGCTCCTGAGCCTTCCCGTCACGTCCTTGTGTACCGTGCTCTTGCTGATGCCGAAGCGCTTTGCCGTCTCGCGGACGGTAGCGCCCTGCTCGATAATGTATTCGCCCAGCATCGCCGCGCGCTGTTCAACCGTTTCCATAATCTCCTCCTGCCGTTTTGTACATCATATGCGCCGAAAAGTCATAATAGTACGATGGTCAATCCTATTGAAAAACGCGGAGAAATATGGTACAATACACCCAGGAGGAGTGATATGTATGAAAACTGCGAAAATGTTCAGAAAAATCAGTGCGATTTTGCTAGGCGCCCTTCTCGCGGCGGCGGCGGTTGTCCCCGCGTTCGCGGCAGGGAAAACACCCAAGGGTATGATCGTGGAGGAGACAGAGAACGGTGCCGCGGAGTACCAGATCGAGCACGCGGATCTTCTCTACTCCATCTATGAGAAAATCCTGAATCACGAGGAAGAGATCAATGTCATGAACGACGAGATCCCCGTCGAAGAGTATTCGAAACTGGCAAAGTCGCTCCTCAGTGTATACCCCGACTTATTCTTTATCGAAGGCAGCCTCGGAGCAAGCTCTTTCTCCTGGGACGGTACCAATTACTACCTTTACAAGCTGTTCCCTGCCTATAACATGGACAAGGACGAGTCTGACGCCAAGCTCAGTGAATTCTACGCCAAGGCGGACGAGTACCTCGCGCTGGTAGACGACAGCATGGACGAATTCACCAAGGCGGTCGTGCTCCACGAGGCGCTGGTGCAGAATAACCGCTACCAGGTGCAGAACAGCTCCAACTATACCTTCATGGTCGAGGGCTTCGGCAGATGCGAGAACTACGCCGAGGTCTACGCCTACCTGCTCGCCAACGTCGGCATCGAGAGCGAGATCGTCGGCTCCGACGAGATGGTCCACGAGTGGATGAGGATCCACCTCGACGGCTCCGACTACTACTACAACGTTGACGTGACCTGGGACGATCCCACCATAAACGGCATCGACAGACCCGACAGGGTGTCCCACACCTACTTCCTGCTGAGCGACGAGCTGCTGCAGGATCCCAATTACAGCACCGAACGGCACTACTCTTACGGCAGCCACAACGCAGCGGGCAATGCTTATGACGGCTATGCCAATCTGCACAGCAACAAAAATCCGCTCTACTATGTCGACGGCACGTTCTACACCCTCTACAAGAAGCAGATGGAGGACGAATACGGCGATGACAGAATGCGCGCCGTCATTGCTTCCTATGACTACGCGACCGACTCCTACACCGACCTGTACACGTCCACCGAGCTGTGGCACGCGGACAGCGAGTGGAGCACCTGGAGCGGCAACTATACCAGCATCGCCCAGCTGGACGGCGTCCTCTACTTCAACGGTGAGTACAACGTCTACACCTACGATATCGCGACGGGCGAGAAGGCAACCCTGATGGAGAATCCCCTCAACAACGGCAATCAGCTCTATGGCCTGTACATTCAGGGCGACAAGCTGTACGGCTTCTCCGCTTCCAGCCCGAACGAGAATCCCACGGCGGTGGAGCTGAAGACCCTTGAGAGAAGGTACAAGCTCGGCGACGTGGACGGAAACGGCAAAATCGACGTCAACGACGCGACGCAGATCCAGTACTACCTCGCGGAGCTGAAGGACGAGACCGAGCTCCACATCGAGGCAGCGGACTTCAATCAGGACGGAGAGATCGATATCTCCGACGCAACCGACATCCAGTTCTTCATTAATCAGTGATCGCCATTGGAAATATTCTTTCACGCAGAGCACGCCGGCGCGGATTTCCGCGCCGGCGTGTTTGCTTCTTGCATTTTTTCAGGATGGTGTTATAATAGTATCAAAATTATAATGGGTAGGTGTGTACTCTATGAAAATCACCGAAATGTTTGAAACCAAAGATAAAACCATATTTTCCTTTGAGGTTTTCCCTCCCAAGAAAACCTCGCCCATCGAGTCGGTCTACGGCAGACTCGAGGAGATCTGCGCCCTCGGTCCCGACTTTATCAGCGTGACCTACGGCGCGGGCGGCGGCGGTGAAAGGAACCGCACCTGCGAGATCGCCTCCAAGATCAAGAACGGCTTCGGGGTGGAATCCGTCGCGCACCTCACCTGCGTCAACAGCGACAAGGCGGAGATCGACGCGATCCTGGAGGAGTTCCGGAAAGAAAACATTGAAAATATTCTCGCCCTGCGCGGCGACTATGTGCAGGGCGTTGAGCCGAAGCGCGACTTCCGCTACGCCTCCGAGCTGGTCGCCTACATCCGCGAAAAGGGCGGCTTTGACCTCGCGGGCGCCTGTTATCCCGAGGGACACGTCGAGGCGGAGGACGAGGTGGCGGACGTTCTCAACCTGCGCAGGAAGGTGGACGCGGGCGCGACCCACCTCATCAGCCAGCTCTTCTTCGACAACAGCGTGTTCTACCGCTTCCGCGAGCGCGCCCGTATCGCGGGCGTGAACGTCCCGATCGAGGCGGGCATCATGCCCGTCACCAACAAAAACCAGATCGAGCGCATGGTATCTCTCTGCGGCGCGAGCCTTCCCGCCAAGTTCTCGAAAATCATGCAGCGCTACGAGAGCCGTCCCGACGCACTGCGCGACGCGGGGATCGCCTACGCGGTGGAGCAGATCGTCGATCTGATCGCCAACGGCGCGGACGGCATCCACCTCTACACCATGAACAACCCCTACGTCGCGCGCAAAATCACCGAGGCGGTCGCGAGTCTGTTATGATAACGCTGCGACGACTGAACCGCGACGAGGCGGTCCGCTATCTCGGCGGCGCGGGAATCGCGCTCAACGAGAAGATGAACCGCCTGCTGGAGGACTGCGAGCGCGAGCTGCTGTCCGTCATTGACGCGAAGTTCCTCTACCGCGTGATCGACCTCCCCTTCGACGCGATCGTGAAGGGCAGGGATATCCGCGGCCACCTCGGCGGCTGTGACCGCGCGGCGGTGATGTGCGCCACTCTCGGCGCGGCGGCGGACAGGCTGCTGCGCGTCAGCCAGATCACCGATATGTCCCGCGCCGTCGTTCTCGACAGCCTCGCCTCCGCCGCGGTCGAGCAGGTCTGCGGCGAGGCGGACGCACTGCTCGCGGAGCGGTTCCCCGGTACCTTTATGACCTTTCGTTTCAGCCCCGGCTACGGCGACTATCCGCTGGATATGCAGCGGACGATCCTGCGGCTGCTGGACGCGCCGCGAAAAATCGGTCTGACGCTCAACGAAAGTCTCCTGCTCACCCCCTCCAAGTCCGTGACGGCCGTCATCGGACTTTCCGACCACCCGATACCGCGCGGCAGACGCGGCTGCGCCGTTTGCAGCCTGCGCGAGACCTGCGCATACAGAAGGAAGGGATCTCACTGTGGATTTGAAAACACTGCTTCAGAATAAAGAATTCGTCCTGCTGGACGGCGCGATGGGCACGCTGATCCAGAAAAGCGGCGCCCGCTACGACCATTCGCCCGAAACCCTCAACCTCACCCGCCCCGAGCTGATACAGTCCTTTCACCGGGCGTACATCGAGGCGGGCGCGGATATCGTCTACACCAACACCTTCGGCGCGAACGCCTACAAGCTCGCGGAGAGCGGCTGTTCCGTCGAGGAGGTCATCTCCGCCGCCGTCAACAACGCGAGAGCCGCCGCCGAGGGTACCGACGCCCTTGTCGCCCTGGACATCGGCCCCGTCGGAATGCTGCTCGAGCCCGCCGGCTCGCTGCGCTTTGAGGAGGCGTACGACTATTTCAAGGAGCAGATCCTCGCCGGCAGCGGCGCCGATCTGATCGTCTTTGAGACAATGACCGACCTCCTGGAGCTGAAGGCGGCGGTTCTGGCGGCGAAGGAGAACAGCGGCCTGCCGGTTCTCGCTACCATGACATTTGAACGCAACGGCAGAACCTTTACAGGCGTTTCACCTGCCGCCGCCGCGCTGACGCTCAGCGGTCTGGGCGTGGATGCGGTCGGCGTCAACTGCTCCCTCGGTCCCGACGAGCTGGAGCCCGTTATCGCGGAGATGACGCGCTTCACCGGCCTGCCCCTGATCGTCAAGGCGAACGCCGGTCTGCCCGACCCCAATTCCAATGAATACTCCATCCTGCCCGAACGGTTCGCGGAATGCGTCCTCAGTCTCCTGCCCTACGGCGTGAAGCTGGTGGGCGGCTGCTGCGGCACCACTCCCGATTATATCAGGGAGATCGCGCGCGCACTTTCGGACAGACGCTGTCTCCCCTGCCCGCGGACCGCGGACACCGCCGTGTGCAGCGCGAGCACCGTGGTGGAGATCAACGCGCCCCGCATCATCGGCGAGAGGATCAACCCCACGGGCAAGAAGCGCTTTCAGCAGGCGCTTGTTGACGGCAATATCGACTACCTTCTCGGTCAGGCTCTCGTTCAGGTGCAGGGCGGCGCGGAGCTGCTCGACGTGAACGTCGGCCACCCCGAGATCGATGAGAAAAAAATGATGGCGCGCGCGGTGAAGGCGATCCAGAGCGTCTGTGACGCGCCCCTGCAGATAGATTCCACAAAACCCGACGTGCTTGAGGTCGGACTGCGCTGCTACAACGGCAAGCCGATCGTCAACTCCGTCAACGGAGAGGAGAAGAGCCTCGCTTCCGTGCTGCCCCTCGTGAAGAAGTACGGCGCGTCTGTGGTCGGTCTGACCCTCGATGAGAACGGTATCCCCAAGTCCGCGGAGGAGCGCTTTGCCATCGCCGAGCGCATCGTCCGCCGCGCCGAGGCGCTCGGTATCGACAGGCGCGACGTCTACATCGACTGCCTGACGCTCACCGTTTCGGCGGAGCAGGACGCCTGCCGTGAGACGCTCAGCGCGCTCCGGCGCGTCAAGAACGAGCTGGGCTGCAAAACCGTGCTCGGCGTGTCGAACATTTCCTTCGGTCTGCCCGACCGTGAAACCGTCAACCGCGCCTTCCTGACGATGGCGCTCGAGGACGGGCTGGATCTGCCGATCATCAATCCCAACATCGCGTCGATGACCAACGCTGTCAGGGCGTACCGCGTGCTGGCGGGCATCGACAAAAACGCCGCCGATTTTATCGCCGCGAACGCCGCTGCCGCCGACGCCGCTCCCGCGCAGGAGAAAAAGCCTGCCGCCGCGGCGCAGACGGATATCTTTTCCGCCGTTTACAACGGTCTGAAGTCCGAGGGCGCCGCCGCCGCCGAAAGGCTGCTGCAAACCGAGGACGCGATGACCATTATCAATGAAAAACTGATCCCCGCCCTCGACAAGGTGGGCGAGGATTTTGAGAAAAATAAAATCTTCCTGCCCCAGCTGATCCAGAGCGCCAACACCGCGCAGGCGTGCTTTGACGTCATCAAGGCGCACCTCGGAAAAACAGGCGGCGAAAACGTCAGCAAGGGAAAAATTATTCTCGCCACAGTAAAAGGCGATATCCACGACATCGGCAAGAATATCGTCAAAACGCTGCTCGACAACTACGGCTACACCGTCGTTGACCTCGGCAGGGACGTTGACCCGCGCCTCGTCGTCGAGACCGCCGTGGAGCAGAATATCACCATGGTGGGACTCTCCGCCCTGATGACAACCACGCTCAAAAGCATGGAGGACACCATCCGCCTGATCCGCGGAACAAAGGAGCTGCAGAATCCCGACGGAAGCAGCCGCGTGACCGTATTTGTGGGCGGCGCGGTGCTGACGAAGGACTACGCCATGAAAATCGGCGCGGATTATTACTGCCGCGACGCCAAGGAGAGCGTCGATACCGCGAAACGGGTGCTCGGCTGAGAGGCGGGGAGCCCGGATCTCCGACCGACGCGCCCTTCATCACCGCCTTGTAAATCCCGCGCGGCTGCGCTGCCGCCCTTGTCCGGCAAAATATTCCGATGACAGCGCTTTCCGGCATTTTTTGTCAAAGAACCGTGTGACAAAACGGCAAGAAGTACAAAAGACATATTTTGTAAATGAAAAAGCAAGATAATACTGATACTTGTTCACAAAACCGTTTGACTTTTTTGCTGCGGCGTACTATAATGAAAAAGATTGGATTATTGCGACCTTACTAAAGAGAGTCGGGGGATTAGGGTGAAAAATTTCAGTTACAGAAAACTGGTGCTGCTGATTGCGGATATCGTCATCATCGTTTTCAGCGGCGTGTTTTTGAATTACGTGCTTTCTCTGGTGGGCTGGATCGGCCCCGAGTCGAGCCGCGGTCTGCTCTACTACATTATCCTGAATGTGATCACCTGTGTGCTGCTTCTGCTCGCGAGCGGCGCGTATGCGCGGCTGTGGCGTTTCTTTAACATCAGGGACTATATTTTCTGCGAGCTCGCGGTGGTGTTCGGCTTTGCTCTCAGCTTCGGCATCCTGCAGCTCTTTGACAGGCGGCCGAGGATGATTTTCTGGGGACTGTTCTTTCTGGTGGTCTCCGGGGGCGTTTTGCTGTTCCGCTATCTGTTCAAGCACGCCTTCCTCGACCTCACCGAGGCGGGAAGGGAAGAGAACGCCGAACGCACGCTGATCGTCGGCGCGGGCCAGGCGGGCAGGATGATTCTCAAGGAAATCGAGAACGCCAAGTTTGACGAGAAAAATCCCTCTAGGAACCTGCTGGCGGTCGGCTTTGTGGACGACGACCTCATAAAGCTGCGCACGCGCATCAACGGCGTGTCGGTGCTCGGCTCGACGCATGAGCTCCGCAGGATCTGCGACGAGCAGCACGTGCAGAACATCATCGTTGCGATCCCCTCCTGTGAGGGGACGGAAAAGGCGCGGATCCTCGACCTCTGCTCCAAAACGGGCTGCAAGGTGAAGGTGATCCCGTATATCAGCGATTTGATCTTCAGCGAAGGCAGGGAGCTCATCTCGCAGGCGCAGGAAATCAAAATCGAGGATTTGCTCGGCAGAAAGCCGATCGTGTTCGACAAGGAGAAGATCGCCGCGTTCATCAAGGGCAAGGTCTGTATGGTGACGGGCGGCGGCGGTTCTATCGGCAGCGAGCTGGTGCGCCAGATCGCGCGGTATGCCCCCAAGCAGATCATCATTGTCGACATCTATGAAAACAACGCCTACGACATCCAGCAGGAGCTGGTTCTGGAGTACGGCAGCAAGCTTGATTTTGTCACCCTGATTTCTTCCGTCAGGGATTATGACAAAATGGACACCATTTTCAGGAAGTACCGTCCGCAGCTGGTGTTCCACGCGGCGGCGCACAAGCACGTCCCGCTGATGGAGACCGTGCCTGAGGAGGCGGTGAAGAACAATATCTTCGGCACCTTCAACGTGGCGACGCTCGCGGAGTTCTATCAGGTGGATAAATTTGTGATGATCTCCACCGACAAGGCGGTCAATCCCACCAACGTCATGGGCGCCACCAAGCGCGCCTGTGAAATGATCATTCAGTACAAGGCGCAGACGAGCTCCCATACCGAGTTTGTCACCACTCGCTTTGGCAACGTTCTCGGCTCCAACGGCTCGGTGATCCCGCTGTTCCGCAAGCAGATCGAGAGCAACTCCCCCGTGACCGTCACCCACCCCGATATTATCCGCTACTTCATGACCATTCCCGAGGCGGTTTCGCTGGTGCTCGAGGCGGGCGCCATGGCGAAGGGCGGCGAGATCTTTGTGCTCGATATGGGCGAGCCGGTCAGGATCACGCGCCTCGCCGAGAATCTCATCCGTATGTACGGCAAGGTGCCCTACGAGGAGGTGCCCATCGTCTTTACGGGACTGCGTCCCGGAGAGAAGCTCTTTGAGGAGCTGCTGATGGATGAAGAGGGTCTGAAATCCACCGAAAATAAGAAAATCTTCATCGGCAACCAGATCGAGATCAACGCGGAGGATATGCTTTCCAAGCTCAGCGTTCTCCGTGAGGTGGCTGAAAAAAACAATTCCGAGGAAACTATCGCTGCGCTCAGTGAATTAGTTCCCACGTTTCATCATAACAGGTAAGCACATACATCAAACGGCCTTTGGCCGGAAGTGAATTTTGCAAAAAGGAGACAGAATCATGTGTGGAATCGTTGGCTACGTCGGCAGTAAGGACTGCAGCGACGTGTTGGTAAACGCTCTTTCAAAGCTGGAGTACAGAGGTTATGACTCCGCCGGTATCGCCGTGTTTGAGAACGGCGACATCAAGACCGTCAAAACACAGGGAAAGCTCAAGGATCTGGAAGACAAGCTTGCGGCGGAGTACAAGCCGCAGGGCCATATCGGTATCGGCCATACGCGCTGGGCGACCCACGGCGAGCCCTCCGATGTCAACTCCCATCCCCACAGCGGCGCGAGAGTGACGATCGTTCATAACGGCATCATCGAAAACTATCTGGAGCTGAAGGAATTCCTGACCGCGCGCGGCAGGAGCTTCCTGAGCGAGACCGACACCGAGGTCGTGGCACAGCTGCTCGATTACGAGTACAACGGCAACCCCCTTGAAACCATTCAAAAGGTGATGCAGCAGCTCAAGGGCTCCTTTGCGCTGGGTATCATGTTCCGCGACTTCACAGACAGAATTTTCGCGACACGCCGTGAAAGCCCCCTGATCGTCGGCGTTGCCGAGAACGAGTGCTTCATCGCGTCCGATGTTCCCGCGATCCTCCGCTACACGCGCGACTATTATCTTCTCGAGCACGACGAGATCGCGACTCTCACCACCGAGGGCGTGAGCTTTGTGGATAAGCACCTCCGCCCGATCACCAAGGAGCTGAAAACCGCCGACTGGGATATGGAAGCGGCAGAGAAGGGCGGCTACGCGCACTTCATGATCAAGGAGATCAACGAGCAGCCCGAGGCGATCCGCACCACGATCATGCCCCGCATCAGAGACGGACTTCCCTGCCTGGAGGAGTGCGGTATCACCGTGGAAAGCCTCAAGAGGTTCCGCAGCATCACCATCGTCGCCTGCGGTACCGCCATGCACGCGGGAATGGTCGGCAAGTATGTGATCGAGGATCTGGCGAGAGTTCCCGTTGTGGTGGACATCGCCTCCGAGTTCCGTTACAGGAACCCCATTGTCGGCAAGGACGACCTGGTTGTGATCATTTCCCAGTCGGGCGAAACCGCTGACAGTCTTGCCGCTCTCCGTCTCGCCAAGCAGAAGGGCGCGACAACGCTCGCCATCGTCAACGCGAAGGGAAGCTCCATCGCGCGCGAGGCGGATATGCTGATTTATACCCTCGCCGGCCCCGAGATCGCGGTTGCCTCCACCAAGGCGTATATCACCCAGCTTTCGGTTATGTACCTCTTTGCCTTTGAGCTGGCTCTCGCCAAGGGCACGGTCAGCGCCGCTGAGTGCAAGAGACTGATCGCCGCGCTCATCAAGATGCCCGACGCGGTGGCTCATGTCATCGAGAACTGCGAGGAGAAGTGCAAGTTCATCGCCACCAAGCTCGTGAACGCCGACAGCCTGCTCTACATCGGCAGAGGTCTGGACTACGCCCTCTCGATGGAAGGCTCCCTCAAGCTCAAGGAGGTTTCTTACATCCATTCCGAGAGCTACGCCGCCGGTGAGCTCAAGCACGGCACCATCTCCCTCATCGAGGAAGGTATGCCCGTGATTTCCGTGGCGACACAGACAGACGTCATCCCCAAGACCATCAGCAACATCGTTGAGGTCAAGTCGCGCGGCGCGAAGATCATCCTGGTCTGCACCGACGCCTGCGCGAGAGGACTCAAGGACGGCGTGGCGGATTATGTGGTCGAGATTCCTCACTCCGAGGAGCTGCTCATGCCCATCACCGCTGTGGTTCCGCTCCAGATCCTTGCTTACTATACCGCGATCAACCGCGGCAATGATCCCGATAAGCCGAGAAACCTCGCAAAGTCGGTTACAGTTGAATAATACCGGAACCACTGATGTATTCACACCTGACGGCGCGGTTTCCGCACCCAAATTAATCAGTGCTTCCTGCTGTTTTCAAATACTATCCGTTCACATCTGAGTATAGATTCAGGGAGAGGCAGCCGCCTCTCCCTTTTCGCGTATCCGGGCGGAAAAGCGGCAGTCAGAGGAAACGTTTCTTCAGGCAATGGGATTGGTAAAAGTCTGATGGACGTTTCCTAGGGCAATGGGATCGGTAAAAGTCTGATGGACGTTTCCTAGGGCAATGGGATCGGTAAAAGCCTGATGAGCGTTTCCTCGGGCAATGGGATTGGTAAAAGCCTGTTGAACGCTTCTTCGGGCGATGGGATCG
>ONSE01000031.1 GCA_900320415.1 uncultured Eubacteriales bacterium | reverse complement strand
TTTTCACGCCGAACAGCCTGACGTCAAGCCTTGCCGCCTCCGTCAGCTTGGCGAAGGGAAGTCCCAGCACCAGCAGTACCGCCAGCTCGCCGAGGGCGACAAAGCCCGCCGCGGCGAGGTATGCCGGAAGGGTGAAGCCGCCGTCTGTCAGGAAAAACGCGATCTCAAAGCCGACGATCAGCCCGTTGAACAGGGCGGGCATCAGCGCGGAGAGCACGGGAAGACCGAACCACCTGACCCTGCGCAGCGCGTACATGGAAACCGCCGCCAGACAGCTCGCGGCGGAGCCGAATATCATATCAAGAGGGCCGAGGAGCGGAAGGGAGCTGAGGTTCGCGAGAATGCAGCCGAGCGTCAGCCCGGGGATGGCGACGGGCGTGAACACCGCCAGGATGCACAGCGTCTCGCTGACGCGGAACTGGACCGCCGCGGAGGCGGAATCGGGAAAAAGGATGTTCTGGGCGATGGTGATGACCGCGTAGAGCGCGGCGATGACCGCCGCCCGGGTGATATATAAGGTGCTTTTGTGTTTCAAATCAGTTCAATCCCTTCGTGTTGAAAACTATTTCACAATATAGCATAAAATTTTCAAAAATGCAATTGACTGATTTGAAAAAATAGGATAAAATTAGTATATGTATGACTATTTAACAGGGTGATTGTGTGTGAAACCTTTGAGAGAATATACGATACATATTGCCGCGGCGGCGATCATTACCGTTACGGCGGTGCTGGTGGGATGCTCCGCCTGCACGCCGAGGTGGTACTACCGGTTTCAGGAGCAGCCGACCGTCGCGGAGAATACCGACACGAAAACCGATACCGACGAACGCGAGGGCATCAGCTGCTCCTACGGCTATGACAGCCTGAGCGACCGCCTCAGGGAGGCGTACCGCGTTTTCGCCGATTATGTGCAGCGGGATTACAGCGAGCGCTTTACCGTTGCCCTGGATAACGAGAATGAGATCGAGAATGTGCTGGAGGCGTACGAGCAGGATCACCCCGAGGTGTTCTGGCTCAACAACTCCTCGCGCTATGAATACGCGCCGAACGGCGACGTCTTTGAGGTAGCGCTCAGCTTTTCCTTTGAGGGGGAAAACCTCCGCGAGGCGAAGCAGCAGCTTGCCGACAGGATCGAGGATATTTTTGAGGCGGCGCCCGAGGATGCCTCCGACTATGAGATGGAGCTGTTTCTCAACAAGCAGATCATCTCCTACTGCGAATATGATAAGGACGGACCGCAGCGGCACAACGCCTACGGCGCTCTGATCCAGGGAAGAGCCGTCTGTGACGGCTACTCCAAGGCGTTCCAGACGCTTTGTCTGCGCGCGGGGATCGAGTGTGTGGAGGTGGAGGGCACCGCCTCGGAGTTCAACAGCGAGGTTGACGGCGAGGAGGGCGACGGCCATATGTGGAACTGCGTGAAGCTCGGCGGCGACTGGTACCATGTGGACGTCACCTGGAACGACGGCGAGCCGCATATCCAGCAGTATGTGTTCCTCAACCTCAGCACGGAGGAGATCGAAAAAACCCATGTGATCGCCCCCCTCTACGGAGAGGCGGATCCCGGGGATAATTCCTGGCTCAACACCTTTGTGCCCGAGTGCGGCAGCATGGAGTACAACTACTTTCACAAGAGCTGCCCCTGTCTCTCTGACCTCGACGAGGATTCCGATGTGGTCGCCGCGCTGATCGAGGCGGCAAAGAACAGGGAGCTGTATCTCGATATCCTCGTCGATGATAAGCTCGATTACGAGGAGACCGCCAAGGCGATCTCCGAGAGCTACGGCTACCGCTGGCTCGAGGCGGCGAACCACTTCAACGGCGACGATCCCAAAATCCTCGAGGACAGCAAATACTATGTATACGAACAAACTCCGGTAATAACATTTTGCTTGAACTATGATGACTGATTGGAAAAGAATAACCGCCGCTCTGGCGGCGGCACTGCTGTCACTTTCGCTCTGCTCCTGCGATCTGTATGACAGCCTTGATATGATGCTGAATGACGAAACGCCCGTTGACTTCGGACTGGAGGAAGAGGTCAGGGAGCGGCAAAAGGAGCTCGGCTCGCTGCGCGGCTACAGCGCCCTGCAGAATGACTCCGAACGGCGCGTCTACGCGATCGTGGATCTGTTCGCGGCTGACGCGGAGCGGACGCACTTTGTGCTGAGCAACGACGGCACCCCCGATCGGCTCAGCGAGATCCTGGAAATGTACAGAAGCGACCATCCCGAGGTGTTCTGGATCAGCGACCAGAGCGGCTATGAATATTCCACGCACTCCACCTACACCGAGGTTGATCTGATCTACTCCTTCACGGGCGAGGAGCTCGAAGAGGCGAGGAAGCTCTTTGACGAGGCGGTGGACGCCTTCCTCGAGAGTGTCCCCGAGGACAGCGACGACTATGAAAAGGAGCTGTATCTCAACG
Organism: uncultured Eubacteriales bacterium; assembly: GCA_900320415.1. Lineage (GTDB taxonomy): Bacteria > Bacillota > Clostridia > Oscillospirales > Acutalibacteraceae > Ruminococcoides. The sequence continues at coordinate 4,320 of ONSE01000031.1, read as the reverse complement.
ATTATCTTCTCGACCTGTGCGAGTATGACGACGCCGCCGCCGACCGTGAGGAGGTCGTCGCCAATGAGCAGAACGCCTACGGCGCCCTGGTGGACAATATGGCTGTGTGCGAGGGCTATACCCGCGCGTTCCAGCTGCTTTGCACCAAAATGGGGATAGACTGTGTGCCGGTCAACGGAACCTGCGACAGCGAGGATCTGGGCAACGGCAACCACATCTGGAATGCCGTGAATATCGAGGACGACTGGTACTATGTGGACGTCACCTGGAACGACGTGCAGCCCGACGAAGAGGACTATATGCTCACGGAGATCGAAAGGCACCTCTACTTCAATATCACCACCGATGCGCTCGAGGATGACCACAAAATCAGTCCTCTCTACGGCAGCGGCGAGGAGTCGGACTACTACAACGCCTTTGTTCCCGAGTGTACCGCCGAGTCCTGCAGCTATTTCAACCGCAGCGTGGTCCACATCTCCTCCGCGGACGACAGCGACGAGCTGTGCGACGCCCTCGCCCGTGCGGCGGAGTACGGCAGCGATACCTTTGAGTTCTTCATCGAGCCGGACGCGGACTATTCGGAGGTGGTTGACGAGATCGTCAACAGCAAGGCGTACGAGTGGATCACCTACGCGAACAAACAAAACGACAGCGACCATCAGCTCAGCGACGACTGCAGGATCTACACCTACGAGGAGGTCGGCGCCGCGGCTCTGAGTCTGGAATACGAATAATCTGAAGGGAACCTCTGAAAATTCCTTACCGCGCATAAGCACGGAATCTTCACGGCATCATCCTGCCAAATCTCCTTGAAATACGTCAGTATTCCTGCGGAGCTTTGACAATATTCTGCCATAAACCTTCCGCACTTCTGCACGACATTGAATTATTGGAGATTCCCTAAAATACGAAAGGGAAAGGATGATTCTATGAAATATGATATCCGTAAGCTGCGCCTTCTTTCCAATGCCGAAATCGCGGACGGCATTTTTGATATGCGGCTCGCGCTCAGCGGCGACGAGCCACCTGTTCAGTGCGGTCAGTTCGCCCATGTCTACGTTCCCGGCAAGAGCCTGAGACGCCCGATTTCCGTCTGTGACGCGCGCGGCGGCGTGCTGCGCCTGGTCTATCAGATCAAGGGGGAGGGCACCCGGATCATGTCGGAGATGTTGCCCGGCTGTCTTGTGGACGTGCTCCTGCCACTTGGCAACGGCTTCTCCGTCGGAAGGGGCAAAAAATACGCCCTCATCGGCGGAGGCATCGGCGTGCCTCCCATGCTCTATACCGCCGCGCAGTGCGACAGTCCCCTCGTGATCACCGGCTTCCGCAATAAGGAGCTTGTGATCCTGCAGGACGACTTCGCTGACGCGGGCGCCGAGGTCGTGCTCGCCACCGATGACGGCAGTGCGGGTCAGAAGGGCTTTGTCACCGACGTGCTCCGCGCGAGGATCGCCGAGGTGGACGAGGTCTGCGCCTGCGGCCCCACACCCATGCTCAGGGCGATCGCGCAGGTCTGCGCGGAATTCGGCAAGCCCTGTCAGATCTCGCTCGAGGAGCGTATGGCGTGCGGCATCGGCGCGTGCCTGGTGTGCGCCGTGAAGGTGCGCAAAAACGGGGAGGAGATCATGCAGCACGTCTGCAGGAACGGCCCCGTATTCAACGCGGAGGAGGTAGTGTTCCATGGCTGATTTATCCGTAAAGGTGGCGGGCGTTTCGTTCGCCAACCCCCTGATCGCCGCCTCGGGCACCTTTGGCTTCGGCAGGGAGTACGGCGAGTTTTACCCGCTCTCAAAGCTGGGCGGCATCTCCTGCAAGGGCATCACCCTGCAGAGGCGAGACGGCAATCCGCCGCCGCGTATCGCGGAGACCCCCTCGGGAATCCTCAACGCCGTCGGCCTGCAGAATCCCGGCGTCGATGTATTCATCAATGACGACCTCCCGTGGCTGAAGCAGCAGAACACCGTCGTCATCGCCAACATCGCGGGCAACACCGTCGAGGACTACTGCGCCATGGCGGAGAAGCTCAGCGAAACCGACGTGGACATGATCGAGCTGAACATCTCCTGCCCCAACGTCAAGAGCGGCGGCGTACAGTTCGGCACAAGCTGCGAGTCAGTAGGTCAGATCACGCGCGAGGTGAGAGCACACTGCAAAAAGCCCCTCATCGTCAAGCTCAGCCCCAACGTGACGGACATCGCGTCCATCGCGCAGGCGGCGGAGGCGAACGGAGCGGACGCGGTTTCCCTGATCAACACCCTGACGGGCATGAGAATCGACATCAACACCCGCCGTCCGATCATCCGCAACAATACGGGCGGTCTCAGCGGCGCCGCGGTTTTCCCCGTGGCGGTGAGAATGGTGTGGCAGGTTTCCAACGCGGTGAAAATCCCCGTCATCGGCATGGGCGGCATCTCCTCCTGGGAGGACGCCGTGGAAATGATGATCGCGGGAGCGACCGCTCTGCAGATCGGCACCGTCCTCTTCTCCGACCCCTACGCGCCGATAAAGATCGCCGAGGGCGTCAGCCGCTTCCTCGACGACAACGGCATCGCGAGCGTCACGGAGCTGACGGGCACGGTAAAGCCCTGGTAATGTACCGAAGTTTACCGGAATTATTATTCTTCACATCAAACCAAGGAGTAAGACAGCAAAAATGGACTATCAATACGATGTTGTGAATTATGATAAAAATATCCCCGCAACCATCATGCACCTCTATCTCTCGTCGGACACGCGCAAAACCGAGCTGCAGTGGCACCGCGAACCGGAACTGGTCTATGTGATTGAGGGAACGAGCGAGTGCAGCCGCAACGGCGAATCCAAAATCGTGGACGAGGGCGACTTTATCCTCTTCAACAGCGAGGATGTTCACCTGGTACGCCCCGTTTCGGGTACAAGCTGCCGCCTGCTGTGCGTCAATTTCTCGTTTGAGTATATCCGTATGTTCTGTAAATCCATCGACAGCGTTTTCTTTGATATCGGGGAAAACAGCGAGGTTTACCGCCAGATCGCCGCTATTCTCGGCGACATCGCGCGGACGGGCAGCGAGGACGATTACACCTCACTGCTTCAGATCTCCTACATCAATAAAATTTACTACCTTCTGCTCAGCCGCTGTATGTGCTTCCGCAGAAGCGCCGGTTCACTGTCGGTTCCCAGACGCGATTTTTCCTACGCGAAAACCGCCATCGCCTATATCAACGAGAACTACAAGCGCGAGATCCCGCTGGATGAGATTTCCTCGGTGGTGAATCTCTCTCCCTCGTATTTTTCAAAATATTTCAAGAACGTCACTCAGGTGAGCTTCTCCGAGTACCTCGCGAACCTGCGGCTCGAAAACGCCATCAACGATATGCTGACCCATAATTCCACCGTTTCGACCGCCGCGCTGGAGAATGGCTTCGCCAACGTGAAATCCTTCATCACCCAGTGCAAGAAGATCTATCACTGCACTCCCGCGCAGTACAAGAAGCGCATCGCGGGCCGCGCGTGACTCTTTCACAACCGTTCAAAGCCGTCTGTATTCCCGCAGGCGGCTTTTAATTTTTAACAATTTTTTTGAAATAGCAATGGAATTTTATTGCGTTATGCACTTTTTTGTGATATGATTAAGAGGTACTGATAAATCATCAAACAAAGGAGTGTTTTTTCATTATGTATAGACTCGGAATCGACCTCGGCGGTACCAACATCGTCGCGGGTGTGGTGGACGAAAACTACAAGATTGTCGCCAAGGCGTCCTGCAAGACCAATGTGCCCCGTCCCGAGAGCGATATCTGCGACAGCATGGCGGAGGTCGCGGTGAAGGCGTGCGAGAAGGCGGGCATCACCATGGACGAGGTGGAGAGCATCGGTATCGGCGTTCCCGGCGCGGTGAACCCGAAGACCGGCGTCATCGAGTATTCCGCGAACCTTCACTTCCACAACTGGGAGGTCTCCAAGATGATGAACGAGCGCCTCGGCAAAAAGGTGCTCATCGAGAATGACGCGAACGCGGCGGCTCTGGGCGAGTACCTCGCAGGCTCCGCAAAGGGCGCGAAGAACGCCATTGCCATCACCCTCGGCACAGGCGTCGGCGGCGGCATCATCATCAACGGCAAGATTTACAGCGGCTCCAACTTCGCGGGCGCGGAGCTGGGTCACATGGTCATCGTCAAGGACGGCAAGCAGTGCGGCTGCGGCAGAAAGGGCTGCTGGGAGGCGTATTCCTCCGCGACAGGTCTGATCAACCTGACCAAGGAGAAGATCCTCTCCGAGAAGCTCGACTACAGCTTCATGCTCAACAAAATCTGCGGCGGCGACATCAACAAGGTCAACGGC
>ONSE01000265.1 GCA_900320415.1 uncultured Eubacteriales bacterium | reverse complement strand
CTCGGCTTCGGAAAGGGGTATTACGACCGTTTCCTCAGCCGCTTCGGCGGCGTCACCGCGGGGATCTGCTACGCCAAGTGTACGCTCACCGAGCTGCCGCGCGGCGCGTTTGACAGAGCGGTGGATATCCTGATAACAGAAAAATTTATGAACCGTACAGGTTTCTGAGCCTGAAAAAGGAATGAGTGTATGAGTAACGAAAACAACAACAATTCGGTTGACGAGCAGCGCCGCCGCAAGGCGAACGACTTCCGTCTGCATATCAGCGACAACTATGACGACGAGGGTGAGAGCGGCGCGGATGCGGGTCCCGAGGAAATCAGCTCCTACAGCGGCGAGGATGTGAAGCACCAGATCGCCCGCGAGTCGAAGCGCTCTCTCAAGAGGATCCGCAAGGAGGAGAAGCGCGAGCGCAGGGCGCGCAACCGCCGCAACCGCCGCATTTTCCGCATCGCCTGGCTGGTTTCCGTCGCGATCATCGGCGGCGCGATCGCCATGTTCATCATCACGGGCATGAACGATCTGCTTGCCATCAACCGCAAGGACGACAACTCCATCGTGACGGTGACGATTCCCAAGGATCCCACTCTCGACACGGTGACGGACCTGCTTGCCAAGAACGGCGTCATCGGAGAGCCAAGCTACTTCCGCATCTACGCCACACTTACCAAGTCCAACTCCTTCTCGCAGGGCTCCTATGAGCTCAACAAGAACATGGACTATCAGGCGATCATCTCCAACCTGCAGGGTAATTCGCGCCGTACCGACACCGTTGAGGTGACCATCATCGAGGGCATGAGCGTCCTCGAAATCGCGGACAAGCTGGTGGAGGAAAAGGCGCTCAGCGACAAGGACGACTTCCTCAGGCTGTGCAATTCAGGCGATTTTGACAAGGACTTCGATTTCCTTGAGGAAATATCCAACAGCAACGAGAGATATTACAAGCTCGAGGGCTATCTCTACCCCGATAAATACGAGTTCTACGAGAACGACGACCCCAAGAGCATCATTTACAAGCTTCTCAATAACTATGAAAAGAGAATGAACCAGAAGCAGGATTTCAACTACGACAAGCTCTATTCCGTCCGCAAGCTGATGGCGAAGGAGGACATCGAGTACAGTCTGGACGAGATCATGACCATTGCTTCCATCATCCAGGCGGAGGCGGCTAACAAGGAGGATATGTATTACGTTTCCTCGATTCTGCACAACCGTCTGCATTCCGACGAATCCATGGGCGTTTCCAAGCTTGGCCTGGATTCCACCAAGTATTATCCCTACCGCAGCGAGGACGCGCTTCCGAGCGACGTGACCTCGGGCTACAAGAGCCGCTACGACACCTATGACAGCGAAGGACTGCCCCCCGGACCCATCTGCAACCCCGGTATGGAGGCCATCAAGGCGGCGCTCAAGCCGTATGATACCAGCTACTACTTCTTCTGCCACGACAAGTACGGCAATGCCTACTACGCCTCCACCATCTATGAGCACGAGGCGAATCTGGGGTACATCGATGAGTAAGCGGCCGGAGCTGCTCGCTCCCGCGGGCGATATGGAGAGCCTGCGCACGGCACTGCGCTACGGCGCTGACGCGGTCTATCTCGCGGGCAAGCTTTTCGGAATGCGTTCCGCGCCGAAGAATTTTGATAAAACCGAGCTGCGCGCCGCGTGTGAGCTGGCGCACGGCATGAACCGCAAGATCTATCTCACCTGCAATATACTGCCGCGCAACAGCGAGCTGGACGCGCTGCCGGACTTCCTTGCCTACGCGCAGGAGTGCGGCGTGGACGCGTTCATCATCGCCGACCTCGGCGTTCTCGAGGCGGCAAAGCGCTATGCGCCTGGGGTGGCGCGTCATGTTTCCACCCAGGCGGGCGTGACGAATTACGCCGCCGCCAACGCGCTGTACCGGCTCGGCGCTTCCCGCGTGGTGCTCGCGCGCGAGCTGTCGCTCGGCGAGATCGCGCAGATACACGCGAACGTCCCCGGGGAGCTGGAGATCGAGTGCTTTGTACACGGCGCGATGTGCGTGTCCTTCTCGGGCAGGTGCCTGATTTCGAGCTATCTGACGGGCAGGGACGCCAACCACGGCGACTGCGCCCAGCCGTGCCGCTGGAAATACCATCTCTTTGAGGAGAAAAGGGACGGTCAGTTCTTCCCCGTGGAGGAGGACGGCAGCGGTACTTATCTGTATAACTCGCGCGATATGTGCATGATCGAGCACATTCCCGCGCTTGTAAAGG
>ONSE01000039.1 GCA_900320415.1 uncultured Eubacteriales bacterium | reverse complement strand
GAGACGTTCTTGTGCGAAATGCGTTTTTTCAGAGAAACAGATAAACAGAATTGATAAAATATTGACTTTTGAGAATTTTAGTGCTATATTATTACTGTGAGCCGTGAGAAAAACGGCGCAATCTTTGAGAAAAAAGAGGGAGAATTCAAATGAACAAGCTGATAAAAAGAGTAACCGCGATCGGCGTTGCGGGTCTGCTGGCCGCGAGTGCTGCCGTAACCGCCTTTGCGGATGAAGTTACGACTGACAAAATTACATTCAGATATAACACCGGCAATTTCACGCTGCTGAACGCTGTGGGTGAGAGACTGCTCTTCTGTACCTCCGGTTCCGCCGGTACGTCCAAGACGGTCGCCGCTGTTGACGGCGATTCCCAGACGCTTATTATTTCCGATCTGGCCGTGGATGAGGAGAATTTCACGGTTTCGGGCAGCTACACATATAAGAATATTGATTTCGAGAGAGTTTACACCGTCAGAGCGAACAGTGTGACCGGCGAAAGAGATACCCTCGAGGTGAAGATCGTTGCGACCAACAACACCGCGGAGGCGCATCAGGTCGGTTCCAGAATCTTCTTTGACACCATGGTTGAGGATAATGACCGCGCGCCCTTCCGTATCGCGGGCGTCGGCGCGGTAACAACAAAGATGCAGTTTGAAGGCGCGGACATCCCCGTTTCCTTCCAGGCGTTCGACAGCCTTGATAATCCCAAGCTGGTAGGCACAGGCTCCTTTGCGACAGGCTCCGGCGCTCCCGACATCGTTCAGTTTGACAACTACTGGAACGGTACGAGCTCCTCTCTGGTTCCGACTGTCACTGTCGGCGAGGCGATCGGCGACAGCTCTGTCAGCGCGATCTGGAACTACCGCACACTCAATCCCGGTGAGAGCCTTGTAAGCCGCGCGTTCTACGGCCTCGGCAGCATCGACGTCAGCAGAGACGGCGACCTCGTTCTCGGCGCTACCAAGATCGACGGAAGCTTCACCGTTAACGAAGAGGGCACCGGCTACAACCCTGTCAGACTGACCTCCTACATCACCAACAGCGGCAACGTTGATCTTCACAACGCCCAGATGAGCCTTGTTCTTCCCGAGGGCGTATCCGTTGACGGAGACGCCACCGCATCCTTTGCTTCCATGGCTCTCCGCGAGGAGCAGCAGAAGACCTGGACGCTCACAGCGGCTCCCTCAACCGTAGAGAGAACCGTTGAGCTGACCATCACTGCGAAGTCCGACGAGACCGGCGAAGTGACTCCCGTTGTTTACAGCTATGTCATTCCCGCGATCAGTGACGCTCCCGTGCCTGTTACCACAGAGCCTGTCACCACAGAGCCCGTTACGACCGTAGAGGCTACCACCGCAGAGGCTACCACCATCGCGCAGCCCGATACGCAGGCGGCTACCTCGGCTACCAAGGACGAGGCGACCAAGGATTCCGCTACCAAGGATTCCTCCACCAACGGCACCGTAAAGACCGGTGAGGCGACTCCCGCTTTCGTTATCCTTGCGATGCTCATCGCAGGCTGCGGCGCGGTATATCTGCTCAGAAGAAGAGTAAAATAATGATCTTTGGATAAAAACAAGGAGCCGAGAGATCGGCTCCTTGCTTGCGTTTAAAAATATCAATAAATTCCCTGCACGGTGACCTCGCCCGCGTTGACGGTGCGCAGGGAGCCGTCGGACAGCATTACCTTCAGCGCGCCCTGTTCGTCGATATCGACCGCTACGCCGCTGATATTGCGCGTTCCCTTTTTGAAGGTGACGCTCCTGCCGATGGTCGCGCAGAGCTTTTTGTACTCCGAGATTATCTCGGCGGTGAGCTCCAGTCCGCTGCGCGTGAAGGTGTCCTCGATGCGCGTGAGCAGTCCCGCCAGCAGGCGGTTCTTGTCGTAGTGTCTGCCCGTTTCGAGCAGCAGAGAGGTCGCCTTGTAGGCGATCTCCTCGGGGAAGGTGGTCTGGTCGACATTTACGCCGATTCCCGTGATGACATACTCCACCGCGTCGAATTCCGCCGCCATCTCCGTGAGAATGCCGACCATCTTCTTTTTGCCGAGGATGATGTCGTTGGGCCACTTGATCTTCAGATCAAGCCCTGTGAAGTCGCGGAGCGCCCGGCACACGGCAAGTCCCGCCAGCGGCGTGATGGAGGAGATCTCCCGCGGCGAAATGCTCGGGCGCAGAAGGATCGAAAACGCGAGGTTCTCGTCCTTTTGGCTCGCCCAGCTTCTGCCGAGTCTGCCCTTGCCCTTTGTCTGTTCGCGCGCTGTCACTACCGTGCCGTTTTCACAGCCCTCTGTGCCGAGAAGCTTGAGGTAGTCGTTGGTGGAGCTGACGGAATCGAGTACGATAAGGGTCTTGCCGATGACGGCGGTGTCCAGGTACCGGCTGACAGCGAGTCCGTTCAGGCAGGAGGGCATGGAGACGAGCCTGTAGCCCTTGTTGGTGACAGAGGAAATTTCAAAGCCGCTGTCGCGCAGCGCCTTGATCTCCTTCCATACCGCCTGCCGCGATACGCCGAGCTGTTCGGCGAGCGACTGTCCCGAAATATAGTCCTTCGCGCTGACGAGAATGTCAAATATTCGTTTTTTCAAGCTGACCACCCCTTTTGTTGATTGGAATATAGCAAGACAGGGCGGTATCCGCCGCCCTGTACATCAAATCTTGTCTTTGGTCACGGCATACAGCGCTCTGCAAACAGCGGTGCCGAGCACGAGGTTGAGAACGATCTCAATCACCGCGTTGATGCCCGCGAGAGCGAAGATGAACAAAAAGACATTGCCCGCAGGCTGGCTGCCGACCTTGTCAATGACCGTACTGTTGCTGAGGAACGCGTCCGCGAAGAACACCCACATCAGACCGAGGAAGCCGACGGTGTTGAGCGCGGTGACCAGTCCGCAGCAGAGCGCGGAGCTGCCGAGGCGTTTCGGCTCGCTGTTCTTGGGGAGCTGCTTGAAGAGCAGCCCGGGGAGCCAGCCGCAGATGACTCTGGGGACCACGCACATCACAAATGTGAAAAGCGGATTGATGGTCAGAAGGATCGTGGTGAGCGAGGCGGACGTAAAGCTCGCGAGGAAGCTCGAAAGTCCGAACACCAGACCCAGAATCGCGCCGTAGAGCGGTCCGAGGAACACCGTGCCGACCGCCAGAGGCAGGCAGTTGAAGGTGATCGTGATCGGGCCGATGCGCAGGCTGCCGACCGTAAAGGTGAGCAGTACGATCAGTGCCGCCAGCAGCGCCGTGAATACGGGTTTGAAAAATCTTGGTGCCGCGTTCTTTTTCTTTTGTGCCATGATAGTAAACCTCCTGCTGTTTCCCTGCCTGTCCGCAGGTGAAACGCAAAGTATATTTCCGCAGACGGAAGTCTGTTACGGACAGATCAAAGCTTTCTGTTTCGTTTGTAGATCGCGTTAAGACCGTCGAGAATGATGTTGCCGTCAAAGGTGATATCGTGTGTGCAGTTGGCGATCATCTGGGGAGCAAGACCTCCCGTCGCGATGATTTTCGCGTCGGCTCCCGCTTCCGCCATGAAGCGGTCGATCATACCGTCGAGCATACAGGCGGTGCCGAACATCACGCCCGAGCGGATGCAGTCCACGGTGTTGGTGCGGATGACGCTTTTGGGAGCCTTCAGATCCACCGCCGGCAGCAGCGCGCCGCGCGCGGTGAGCGCGTCCAGTGAAATGCCTACGCCGGGGGCGATGGCGCCGCCGCGGTAGACGCGGTTCTCATCGGCAAAGGCGATGACCGTAGCGGTTCCCATGAAAATCATGATCACGGGGCCGCCGTACTTCTCGAGCGCTCCCACGCAGCCGCACACGATGTCGCCGCCGAGTGTCTCGGGACGGTCGATGCGCAGCTCCATCCCCGTTTTCAGCCCGGGGCCTACTACAAGGCTTTTCGCTCCCGTCACCACGCGGATCGCCTCCGTGAGCGGCTGCGTGATCTTGGGAACCACGGAGCTGATGATCGAGGCGGAGATCCTCGCCGTGTCAATGTGATATATCTGGAAAAATGTGTAGAGCTCCACCGCCAGTTCGTCGCTGGTTTTGCTCGTATCCGTCGAAAAACGCAGCTTGAAGCGCAGCTCGTCTCCGTTGTAAATACCCAGCTTGATATTGGTGTTGCCCACGTCGGCTGTTAAAAGCATAATCAGCTCTCCGATACGCAATATATTGGGGAAGTCAGTTTCTTCCGCCATATTAATTATACCACATTTTTTTTGATTCGCAAGGTGCTTATTAGGTATTTTATTACAAATTGAAAAATCCCCCGATTCATTGTTGAATTTTTAATGAGATGGTGTATAATGGAGGTGGTCAGACGCTGTCCCGCGAAATTTGTCGGACGCGTTTGAGCTTTGCCTTAAAGAACCGAAAAGGTTTTTTAGAGAAAGGATGGTTAATTCATGGATAGTTCAGAAATCAGGCAGCTTCAGGTTCTTGCCGCCAAGTCGAGAATGGGAGCGATCCTCGGCACCTATCACGCAAAATCGGGACACCCCGGCGGTTCACTTTCCGCGGCGGATATCTTCACCTACCTGTATTATAAGGAGATGAATGTGGATCCCGCAAACCCCGACTGGGAGGACAGAGACCGTTTTGTGCTCTCTAAGGGTCACTGCTGCCCCAGTCTTTACGCGACTCTCGCGCTCAAGGGCTATTTTGACTGGGAAGAGCTGACCGTGCTCCGTCATATCGGCGCGATGCTCCAGGGTCACCCCGATATGAAGAAAACTCCCGGCGTGGATATGAGCACCGGCTCCCTCGGACAGGGTATCTCCGCGGCGTGCGGCATGGCGCTTGCGGCTAAGCTTGACAACAAGGACTATCGTACCTATACGCTTCTCGGCGACGGTGAGGTCGAGGAAGGTCAGGTTTGGGAGGCGGCGATGTTTGCCGCTCACAACAAGCTCGACAACCTCGTGGTCATGGTGGATCAGAACGGTCTCCAGATCGACGGTACCGTTGACGAAGTAGCGGGCATTGAGCCTCTCGACAAGAAGTTTGAGGCATTCGGCTTTGAGGTCATCAAGATCGACGGCCACGATTTTGAGCAGATCGCCGCCGCTCTCGACAAGGCCAAGACCGTCAAGGGCAAGCCTACGGCGATCCTTGCCAAGACTGTCAAGGGCAAGGGTGTTTCGTTCATGGAAAATCAGGTCGGCTGGCACGGCACCGCTCCCAACAAGGAGCAGTATGAGCAGGCGACGGCTGAGCTTCAGGCTGAAATTGACAGATTGGAGGGCAAGTGCTGATGGCTGAAACAATCAAGAAGGCGACCAGAGAGAGCTTCGGTGAGGCGCTCTGTGAGCTTGCCAAGGAGAACAAGGATATCGTTGTTTTTGACGCCGACCTTGCGGCGGCGACCAAGACGGGCGTTTTCAAAAAGGAATTTCCCGACAGATTTTTTGACTGCGGTATTGCCGAGGGCAATATGATGGGCGTTGCCGCGGGAATGGCGGCGGCAGGCAAGATCCCCGTAGCCGCTTCCTTCGCGATGTTCGCGACCGGCAGAGCCTTTGAGCAGATACGCAATTCTATCGCTTATCCCCGTCTGAATGTGAAGATCGCGGGTTCCCACGCGGGTATCTCCACGGGCGAGGACGGCGCGACCCACCAGTGCATTGAGGATATCGCAATCATGCGCGCCATCCCCAACATGGTCGTTCTCAATCCCGCCGACCACTGGGAGATGAAGGCGGCGACCAAGGCTGCCATCGAGTACAACGGTCCCGTCTATATCCGTCTCGGCAGACTGGCGATCGACAGCTTCAACGATCCCGAAACCTACACCTTTGAGCTGGGCAAGGGTATCACCCTCCACGAGGGCGACGACATTGCCGTTATCGCTTCCGGCCTTGTTGTCAATGAGGCGCTCAAGGCGGTGAAGGCGCTGGAGGCGGAAGGCATTCGCGCCAGACTCATCAACATTCACACCATCAAGCCCATCGACCGCGAGATCATCATCAAGGCGGCACAGGAGACGGGCAGGATCGTTACCGTTGAGGAGCACAACGTGATTGGCGGCCTTGCCGACGCGGTATGCCAGGTCGTTACCGACGCGTGCCCCGTCAAGGTGACAAGAATCGGCGTTCAGGACGAGTTTGGCCACAGCGGTCCCGCGTGGGAGCTGCTCGACGAGTTCAAGCTCACCGCTCCGCACATCGCGGAGGTTGTCCGCAGCGCGGTTAACGAGAAATAAGAAATAAAGGGCGCTTCGGCGCCCTTTTTTGACATTTAAATGGATGAAAGCAATTGAAGAAACAAAGTATTTTTCAACAAAAATCAGCCGCCGTGATTCTGGCGGTGGTCTGTACGGTCCTGTGGGGAACGGCGTTCCCGTTCATCAAGCTCGGATATGAACAATTCGCCATACGGGAGGACGATATCGGCGCGAAGCTGCTGTTCGCGGGCTTCCGCTTCTTTCTCGCGGGACTGATGGTGCTGGCAATGCTCTCCTTCAGTCGGAAACGGCTTGTTCTTCCCCGCAGAAGTGACCTCGGGGCGGTCACTGTCCTCGGTCTGGTGCTGACGGCAGGGCAGTACCTCTGCACCTATATCGGCATTGGCTTCACCAGCGGCACCAATACCTCCATCATCACCGCCTGCGCCTCATTTCTGACGGTGCTCGCCGTGCCGCTCTTTTTCAGGAGCGACAGGCTGACTGTCCGCAAGCTGATCGGCTGCGCGCTCGGGTTCTGCGGTGTGCTGCTCATCAATCAGGGAGGCGGCGTGACGCCGGACACACTCTTCGGCGACTGTATGATCCTGCTCTCTACCCTCTGCGCAGCCGCCGGAAACGTGATTTCAAAAAAGGTCGCCGCAGGGAGAAATCCCATGCTCGTCACCGCGTTTCAGCTGATGATCGGCGCGTCGGTGCTGACGGCGGCAGGATTCGCTGCCGGGGGAGGATTGACCTTTTCCAATCCGTCCGCCCTGCTGATTCTGCTGTGGCTCGCGCTGGTTTCGGCGGTTTCCTTCACGATCTGGACGGCACTGCTCAAATACCATCCCGCCAGCAAGATCGCGGTGTTCAATCTGCTCGTCCCGAT
>ONSE01000068.1 GCA_900320415.1 uncultured Eubacteriales bacterium | reverse complement strand
TTTCAGCTTCAATGAATCCGCAAGGGGCGAGATGACGATCAGCGGAACGGATTATCACTACCCCTTCGCAGGCTTTACGGCAGCGAGCGCCGGCGGCTGGATCTCCGCTTTCGGCTACGGTGACGAAAGGTACGACTGGCTGTTTATCCCCTCCGCGGTGGATGAAAATGACGCCAACAACGCCGTACCGGTAGGCGACTACTACTTCACGCGCTCATTGGCTTTGAACACCTTCCGCGCAACACGCTTCGGCGGAGCCAACAACGCGGGCAAAAACGGCGGAGAATTCTGCTGGTACTGTGATATCAATGTCGGCGCCCAGACCCGTGATATCGGCGGACGTCTGATGTACGTGCCTACAGCGGCTGAATAAAGGAAAGGAGCAACAGCATGAAAGATTACGGAATCGTCCTGGGGGCATCCAGACCGGAGGAAAAAGTGATCGACGAATACTCCGTGTGGGTGATCTCCGATATCACGCAAGCCTCCGGCGGCTGGGAGTACCGCATGATACAATATAGCAAGGAGGAATACATCAAGGTTCTGGACGACACGAACCAGAAGGTACAGGCAGATCTGGAATATATCGCCATGATGACGGAGGTGGAGCTTGAATGAGCAAGCATTTTGAACAGGTAAAAAGATACTACGATAAGGGCTTGTGGAGCATCGAGCGCGTCCGCAACGCCGTTGTCAAGGGTTGGATCACCGCCGAGGAGTTTTTCCTCATTACGCAAACCACGTATTCCGCATAACAAACACATTTCCGCACGGCGCGACCCCGCGCCGTGCGGCTGATACTGATTACAACAAAAAAACGGTGCTGCCGTCAATCCTCCGATTGCGGCAGCACCGTATTGTGTTATTGTATGATTATTTGGTGTGATGATCTCCCCGGAAATCCTCACTGCGGAAATTGCGGACTCTTTTGAATTCCCGGAACAGCTTTCCGGGTCTCGTGAACAGTCCCTTTCCGGCACGGTACACGACCATGAACGGGTAAAGGATCCTGTGACGGTACACAACCGGACAATACAGCTCCAGATAATCGCTGTCGGGAAAGATCCTTCTGAAAAGATATCCCGCCTTCGCCTTCCTGCTGTCGTCATTGCGGAGTCTGTGCGCAAAGTAAGTATCGGAAAGTCCGAAGCAATTGGAGTCGATAAAATACGCCAGCTCTCCCTGTTCCTCATCGGAAAGCGGCTGAAGGGTAAACACCTTCTCCGCGAGCGGACGCATATCACGCTCAAAGCCGTCAAGCGAAAGCTTTTTCAGCTCCGTCTCAAGATACGCCCGATCAAGCGAGCTTCCCTTTTCCCGGTTGTAGATATAAACGTCCAGAAGCGCCCTCAGTCCGACTCCCGCGTGGGAGTAATGCTTATACATATGGCTGATCAGATGGATGTAAAAATCCTCATCCGTCATATGATAGCCGTACTGCTTGTCCTCGTCCCTGACCAGCCTGTCCTTGACCATCCCGTAATACGAGGTAAACACAGAGGAGGACAGTGAGATGAAAAGAGATCTGTGCAGCTCAAAGCTCAGCCCGTTCTTTTCGTAAACATCGTGGTTGTCCTTTTCGTAGCTTTCGCAGGTGTAGCCGAGACGGAGCATGATGTCCCTGATCTCCGCCATTTTTTCCGCGTCGCAGAGAACGTCGTTGTCCGCCATCTCTCTCATCATCGGACGGGGATACAGGCTCTTGATCACGCATCCCTTCAGCGGGAGGTACCATATCCCGTTTTTCTCAAGCTCCCTCAGCACCTCAGCCCGGGCAGCCTCGTAAAGGATCTGCCTGCGGACAGCGGAACCCTTCGCGTTCTGCCACGAGGGAGAAAGCGCAACAGCCTGCTCAAGCGCGCAGGCGGCGGCGACGGAAAGCATCTGCAGCTTCGCCGCTTTCAAAACGGCTTCCGTGTCCATCGCGGCGCACCGCTGCGGATCGGGCTTTTCCGAATTTGCCGCGCAGGACACCAGATAGATCAGATCCTTCGCGGATTCTCCGATTTCAATGCGGCTCATGGATGCCGTCTCCCTTCCATACTTTCATGATCCTGCCGGAGCCTCACCGAGGCGCATACGTCCCTCGGTATCAGTCGGTGCTTCCCGCCGCCTTCAGGTAAAACGTGCGGTAAAGGAAGAACATGGAAAGCGCCAGAACCGCAAAGACTGCCGTCAGCACCCACAGGTATACCGTAACCGACGAACCAAAGGACACAACCATCTGGTACAGCGCCTTGGATTCCAGGACGATTTTCTTCAGACCGCCGGACGCGGTCAGGTAAACCGACAACGCGAGCAGGCACAGACCTGTTCCCGCGCAGGCGTAGTAGTAGTATTTAAAGGCGCGGTGCCGCCATTTGTTGGCGAGCAGCAGCACCAGGATGATCACGCCCGAGAGCAGGGACAAGCCCCCGATGACGTAGGGAAGATAATTCCTCGCCATCTGAAAATAGGAAGATAGCTTGATGAAGAGCGGGATCTCAAGGTTCCCCGAATAAATCTGCTTCGCCTGCTTGACAAGATTATCCACGCTCTTTCCGTCAACCTTCGCGTTCTTCTCCTCAATAAACCGATCCAGCGCGGCACGGAATTTCTGCTGAAAGGGTGTCGTATCAAGTATCCTGCTCGTACCGTCAAAATAGGAATCCATATAGTTCTGCATATCCTTCTGGATCTGGACAGGATCGATGACATCCTCAAAAAAATCCGAGGGCAGGCCGCTCGCGTTTCCGAGCTGTACCAGCTTTTTTGTGATTTCCTGCTCCTTCTCGGAATAATAGCCGGAGACGGTCATCTGCTCCATCCAGCTTTCCTCATTCAGGACGGTCATGGACGCGAGGGCACAGACCGCGTCCAGAAACAAGAAAAGCGCCAGGAAAAAGGAGAGGACACCGAACAGGATATCACGTATCCTTTTACCGATAGTTTTCGTATTCATAACGTCCCTCACTCCCCCTCTTCAGGCTTTTCGATCGTGATACCCTCCACCAGATCGGCGTAGACAAAAAAGCGCTGGCTCGTCAGACCGATTTCATCAAAGGGATAGCAGGTATATAACACCAGGTTGTCATAGTCCGCGGACAAATCGTACGCCGTTGTGTCCAGCGCCTCCTTCACCGCGGTCTCCCTGATCTGATATCTGTAATTGCCGTAGCTTGTGCGGATCGTGATCTCCTGGCCCGCGGCGGCGAACTTCAAGCCGTTGAAGAAGGTGTTGTTATGTCCCGCGATCATGGTCGTGCCGCCGTATCCGGGAACAAAGCTGCCGTAGTAAATTCCGACGCCGTTGCTCAGCGCGATATCTCCGTCGCCCATGAACAGCGGACACTCGATGCCGCAGTCGGGGATAAGGATCTCGCCGAACTGGTTGCCGTAATTCGGATACTGAACCACCTCCGCTTTCACCTCGGGTTCTCCCTCGGCATTTGTGACCGTCTCTACCGTTTCGCTTTCACTGACAGGCACAAAAATATTTTTGTATTCGGTAGAGTAATCGGCTTCTTTATCCGAAAACATAACCCCCGCGATAGAAACAATAGGAGCCATGGTTGGTGCCAGAGCCGCGTAAAGCACCGCAAAAATCCCTATACAAAAGATAATGGGAAGAATTACAAAACTCTTCCCACCTACTTTCATATTGTGCCTGTGTCTTTTGCGCTCAGACATTAGCCTCTCTTCTTCACTACGAAGAATACGCCGCCCGCGATCGCGAGAACAGCAGCTGCGCCGACTACAACGAATACCATTGTGTTGGCGGAAGCGCCTGTTGTCTTGATTACGCCGCCGTCGGTCGTCTTGCCGTTAACGTCTACGGACTTTCCGCCGCCCTTGGCAACAAGGGTAGGAACAGCCTTGAAGATCACTTCGCCTTTTTCAGACTTCAGGGTGATCTCGCCGGTCGCCTTGTCATAGCTCGCGGTACCGTTCACGGGAGCCATAACCTTGACCAGGGTCGCCATGAGTTCCTTTTTCTGGGCGGTTGTGCAGTCAGCGATGTTCTTGGCGCCTGTAGCCTCGAGCTGAGACTTACCGAACTTGATAACCTCGAGGATCTTGTCAGCCTGCTCCGCAGTCATGTCGATGGTGTTAAAATAGTTCTCCGCCTGGTTAACGAAGGCATCGGGCCAATACATATCGGTACCCTGCATCTTAACACTCGTCTTAAGCTCATCAAGAACCTTCTTCTCGTTCGCGTTGACGTCAGCCGCGAAAGCGGAAACAACAGAAATCGCAACGAGAAGGAGAGCAGCGAAAATCGATACTACCTTTTTCATTGTTTTATACCACCTTTTAATAAAATAGAGTAAGTGTACGAAAGCGGACCGGAAAATTGCTTTTCCGATACGCCTCCGCCAAATTTACGCTTAGATTATAGCACTAATCATTTCGTTTGTAAAGTGCTTTTCGCAAAATATTTTTGTTGTTTGTATGAAATACTATTACAAACATTGTCAATTACGCCAGTTTCTTCACAACTCTGTATCACTTTTTGGCTCTCAGTGACAAACATCCGACAAAAAACGATGACAAATCGGAAACATCAGGGAAATTTCGGTGAGAAACACTGTCAGTATGCACAATTCTTCCCTTTTATCTGTCTCAGACGCCGAACAGCAGCTCGGTGTAGGAAGGATAGGGCCAGAAGTCGGAGGCGGTTTCGGTCTCCATAGAGTCGCCCACGGCGCGCAGCTCCTGCATCTTGGCGAAAACGCTCTCGCGGAAATAGGTCGCGCGCTTGAGCTGGTCGCCCTCAAAGCTGCCCGCGTTCATTACCGCGTCTTCCAGCTCTGCGGTCTTTTTCACGAAGCAGACGAGCTTGTTGGAAAGGCTGAGGATCAGCTCCTCCTCCACGCTGGTGGGGATCGCCGCGGAGAGCGCCTTCTTGGCGAGAGCGGATTCGGTCAGCTCCCTGACAAAGGCGGTCACGGCGGGAGTGATGTTCTTCTTCGCCATATCGATCATGGTGAGCGCCTCGATGTTGATCTGCTTGCAGTAGGTCTCCAGCTCAATCTCATAGCGGGCGCGGTACTCCGCCTCGGTGACGATCTTGTTCTTGACAAAGAGCGCGACGTTCTTTCTGTCCATGAAGTGGCTGAACGCCTCGGGCATGGACTTGAGGTTGAGCAGGCCTCTTCTCTTTGCCTCCTCCACCCACTCGTCGGTGTAGTTGTCGCCGTTGAAGATGATTCTCTTGTGCTCGGTGAGAACGTTCCTCACCAGCGAGCGGACAGCGGCATTGATATCCTCCGCGTCCTTGAGCTCCACATAGAACTGTGAAAGCTCCTCGGCGACCATGGTGTTGAGCATATAGTTGGGGCAGCCGATGTTGAGCGCCGAGCCGAGCGCGCGGAACTCAAACTTGTTGCCCGTGAAGGCGAAGGGAGAGGTGCGGTTTCTGTCGGAGGTATCCTTCTTGAAATCCGCAAGCACGTCGACGCCCGTCAGCATCTTCTCCTTGCCGTGGCTGACATAGTCCTCCCCGTCGATGATCGCCTGCACGAGAGCGCCGAGATCGTCGCCGAGATACATGGAAATAATGGCGGGAGGCGCCTCATGCGCGCCGAGTCTGTGGTCGTTGCCCGCGGAGGCAACGGTGATGCGGAGCAGATCCTGGTACTCGTCAACCGCCTTGACGACAGCGGCGAGGAAGAGCTGGAACTGAATGTTGTTTTCGGGATGCTTGCCGGGGTTGAGAAGGTTCTCGCCCGTGTTGGTGGAAAGCGACCAGTTATTGTGCTTGCCCGAGCCGTTGACGCCCGCGAAGGGCTTCTCGTGCAGAAGGCAGACAAGGCCGTGCTTCTCGGCGAGCTTCTGCATGATTTCCATGGTCAGCTCGTTGTGGTCGTTGGCGATGTTGGAGGTCGTGAAGATGGGAGCCAGCTCATGCTGCGAGGGAGCGACCTCGTTGTGCTTTGTCTTGGCGAGGACGCCGAGCTTCCACAGCTCCTCGTCAAGATCCTTCATATACGCCGATACCCTCGTCTTGATGGCACCGAAGTAGTGGTCGTCGAGCTCCTGACCCTTGGGCGCCTTTGCGCCGAAAAGGGTCCTGCCCGTAAGCTTCAGATCCTCTCTCTGATCATAGAGTTCCCTGTCGATGAGGAAGTATTCCTGCTCGGGTCCCACGGTGGTGATGACTCTCGTCACCTCGTTCTTGCCGAGAAGGTGCAGAATCTTGACCGCCTCGGAGCTGATTTTCTCCATGGAGCGGAGCAGGGGAGTTTTTTTGTCGAGCACCTCGCCCGTGTAGGAACAGAACGCGGTGGGAATATACAGGGAACCGTCCCTGACAAACGCGGGAGAGGTGGGATCCCATGTGGTGTAGCCTCTCGCCTCGAAGGTCGCGCGGATGCCGCCGCTGGGGAAGGAGGAAGCGTCAGGCTCTCCCTTGATCAGCTCCTTGCCCGAGAATTCCATGATCACACCGTCGCCGTTGGGCTGGATGAAGCTGTCGTGCTTCTCGGCGGTGACGCCTGTCATCGGCTGGAACCAGTGGGTGTAGTGGGT
>ONSE01000106.1 GCA_900320415.1 uncultured Eubacteriales bacterium | reverse complement strand
TTCATGGTGATTACTCCTTTAATGTTGGATTTCAGGGGATTGTTTGTTGTTTCCCTCTGTTGTGACTACAGTATAACAGACCGACCGTGACAAGACTCTGACAAAAAACAGGGTAAAACAAAAATATTTCAAAAAAATTTCAGAACCTCCAAAAGGGAAGTGCCTTGCAAAGTCGGAATGAATTTGCTACAATGAAGCTGAAGCTTAATCGAACGCGTTTCAACACAAAGGAGGATGCTCTTATGCAAAACAAACCAATCATTGGCGTAATGCCGCTCTGGGACGGAAAGATGAAAAGCGTCTGGATCCACTCGGGGTATATTGACGGCGTCATCAGGGCAGGCGGCGTGCCCGTGCTGCTTCCGATGACGGAGGATGAGGAGGTATTCTGTGAGGCGCTTGCGGTGTGCGACGGTTTTCTGATCACGGGCGGACAGGATGTTTCTCCCGCTCTTTACGGCGAAAGCGAAAAGACGGATAATATCGACACCTGTCTATTGCGCGACAAGCTGGAAACTCTTGGCATACAGACCGCGCTGGAGCGGGATATCGCCTTGCTGGGAATCTGCAGAGGACTTCAATTTCTGAATGTTTCTCTCGGAGGAACGCTGTATCAGGATATTCCCTCCGAGGTGGAGTCGCCGCTCGTACACCTGCACACTCCGCCCGAAGCCCCCGTGACGCACGATGTTGTCATCGAGCCGGATACGCCCCTGTCAGCTCTGCTCCGGGCGGAAAGGATCCATGTCAACAGCTTTCATCACCAGGGCGTCAGGGAGCTGTCACCGATGCTGAAATGCATGGCGCGCGCGGCTGACGGCGTACTGGAGGCGGCATATATGCCGGGCAAGAGATTTGTCTGGGGTGTGCAGTGGCACCCGGAGATGTCCTTCCGTACAGACGAGAACAGCGTGAAAATATTTAAGGCGTTTGTGGCGGGAGCGAAAAGCGCGAAAAACGAGAAATAATACTATTTTCTATTAAGGGAACCTCTAAAATTTCCTTACCGCGCATAAGTGCGAAAACTTCACGGCATAATCTTCCGTACTTCTTCACGACATAGAATGATCAGAGATTCCCTAAAAAATATATTAGAAGAAAGTATCATAAAGGCGGGGCAGATACCAAGAGGTACCTGCCCCGCTGTCATCTGCCGCGGTTACTTTTTCCTGAGATTCTCAAACAGATTGTATCGTATTTTTTCATAATTTCCCAGGGTCTCGTTGATGATGGTCGAATACGCGAAGGCGCCCGGATGAGCGGCGATGATTTTCTCCATCGCGACGACCTGGTGCTTCTGCACGACGCAAATCAGCATCTCCGTTTCTCTGCCCGAGAACATTCCCTTGGCAGGGACAACCGTGACGGAGTGCTTCAGTGTTCTGATGATCTCGTCGGAAATTTCCTTGGATTCATTTGACACGATCTCAAATTTAATCTTTTGTCTGGAACCGCGCAGGATGTTGTCGCCCACCTGACTGGTGAGGAAGGAATAAATGATACAGAGCACCACAGGCTCTACTTTTAAATCGTAGACGAAATAGGAGGCGACCGCCACGCCCGTGTTCAGCGCGAAAATAATCCATATCAGATTTTGCTCTGGCCATCTTTTATGTATCAGAGCGGCGACGATGTCCGTTCCTCCCGTGCAGCCGTTCAGACGGATCGCCGCGCCATAGATGATGCCGTTGATAACGCCCGACGCGATCGGCGCGAGGATCGTGCTGGTGCCGTTGGCGGTTTTATAGCTCAGAAAGGACAGGTCTGCCACCCTGAACTGCAGCAGGAGAAGCGCAACGGAAAAGGTCAGCGCGAAAACCGTTGACCTGGCGGCAAAGCTTTTGTCCAGAAAGATGAACGCCAGCACACACAGCGGAATATTGATCAGAAGGCTCATATACGCGACGGAAAAATGCAGCTTATACTGAATCATTGTCGCGATGCCGTTGATGCCGGCGGGGGCGAAGCTGTTTTCGAAAATAAAGATCTGGTAGCAGAGCGCCATACCGCAGGCCAGCGCGATGATCAGCAAATATACCAGAGATGCTTTCATGATTTCCTTTGACCTTGATTTTTTCGTCATCATGGGTACCTCCCTTAAATCAGACATACTGCCTGTTATTATTATCTCAGATTCTCCGCGTTTGTCAAGCGATATTGACGGGAAGATGATAGCCGCAGCGCCAAAAAACAAAATGGCAGCCCTTCATCGGACGGGGCTGCCATTCGCGCTGATCCTTATTCGATAATTTTGCGGAAACGGAACATTTCGGCGCCGTCATATTCCTCCGCTCCCTCCGCCGCGTCGGGGCGATGGTGCTCGTTGAAAAACTCGACGATCTGAAAACCGCAGCGGTTGACGTAAAAATGGATATTGCGCTTTTCAAAATACGGCGTCATGGTTTCCCATTCCCTTACCCGGGGATAGAGAGCTTCTATCTCCT
>ONSE01000066.1 GCA_900320415.1 uncultured Eubacteriales bacterium | reverse complement strand
TTTCAGTGGTTTCGCAGGCTAAGCCTGAAATCGGCAACTACCACTTCACCACCATCACCCCCGTACTCGGAGTGGTGTCGATGGGTGAGGGCAGCAGCTTTGTCATGGCGGATATCCCCGGTCTGATCGAGGGCGCGTGGAAGGGAACAGGACTCGGTCATCAGTTTTTGCGTCATGTGGAGCGCTGCCGTATGCTCGTGCATATTGTTGACGTCTCGGGCAGCGAGGGCAGGGATCCGATCGAGGATTTCAACACCATCAACGCAGAGCTGGAGAAGTTCAATCCCGAGCTTGCCGAGCGTCCGATGATCGTCGCGGGCAATAAATGCGATATGGCGACGGATGAGCAGATCGAGGCGTTCAAGCAGTATGTCAACGGGCGCGGCTACGATTTCTTCCCGATCATGGCGGCGATCCGCTACGATGTAGATCCGCTTCTCAAGAAGATCCAAGAAATGCTTTCGCAGCTTCCGCCCATCACACGTTACGAAGCGGAGCCCGCGCCTGTTGTCAGCGCGGAGGATTTTGACGACCACAGCGTCACCATCCGCAATGAGGACGGCGTGTACATGGTCGAGGGCGACTGGTTGCTGCAGGTGATGCGCGGCATCAATTTCGACGATTACGAGAGCCTGAACTATTTCCAGAAGGTGCTGATCAACAGCGGCGTCATCGACGCGCTCAGGGAGCACGGCTGCACCGACGGCGACACCGTTTCCATCTACGATATCGAGTTCGATTTTACCGAATGAGGACTGCCATGGAAGAGAATGTACGCACTGCGGCGGACGCTTATTCGCCGCTCACACTCGCGTTTATCGGTGACGGCGTGTATGATTTGCTCGTCCGCGAGCACCTTGTCCGACAGGGCAACCGCCCCGTCGGCGAGCTGAACAAAATGAAGGTCGCGCTGGTTAAGTGCGAGAGTCAGGCAAAGTTCATCGCGCGGCTGCTTCCCCTTCTCAGTGAGAGGGAGGAGGCGGTGTACAGACGCGGCAGGAATGCCGCGCCCAAGTGTACGCCCAAGCACGGCAGCGTTGCGGATTATCACAACGCGACAGGACTGGAAGCGCTGTTCGGTTATCTCTTTCTCAACGGAGAGCAGGAGAGGACGCGCGAGTTGTTCCGGATCATCATTGAAAATCAGGGCTGTCTGTGAGGACGGCCCTGTCACGCTTTTTCAGCAGAAAAATTCATGTATAAATTTACTAAAAACCTATTCCATCTTTGCAACAAATATGGTATAATCAGTTTTGAGTCGGATCGAGTTCCGAACACAAAATGATATCAGGAAAGATGGTGATGATAATTGCATAAAAGAATAATCGCCTCCTCGCTCAGCGTGCTCATGCTGACGGGCACGGCAGCGGCATTCGCCGGCTGCGGCAAGGAACAGGCAGACGACGGCAAGTTTCAGCTTGCGGAGAAGGTAGCCGACGGCGCGATTCTGCAGGCGTTCTGCTGGAATTTTGAGACCATCAAACGCTCGATGGCGGACATTGCGGCGGCAGGCTTTTCCGCGGTGCAGACCTCTCCGATCAACGCCTGCTTAGAGGGCGAGGACGGCGGCATGGAGCTGTACGGCGACGGCAAGTGGTACTACCACTATCAGCCCACCGATTTCAAAATCGGCAACTACCAGCTCGGCAGCAAGGAAGAGTTCACCGAAATGTGCGCCGAGGCGGACAAGTACGGCATCAAGGTGCTGGTGGATGTGATTGCCAATCACACCACGCCGCAGTATGACGCGATCGCCGAGGACTTGATTCAGGCGGGCGGCGGCAGTCTGGAGCTGCTCTATCACAAGAACAACTCCAAGGACATCACAAGATGGGACGACCGTCTGGAGTGTACCACCGCGAAGATGGGAGGACTGCCCGATATTAACACGGAGCGCCCGTCCTTCCAGGACTACTTCATGGAGTTCATCAACGACAGCATCGCCTGCGGCGCGGACGGCTTCCGCTATGACACCGCCAAGCACATCGGACTGCCCGACGACCCCAAGGAGGACGACGGCTTTACCAACAATTTCTGGGAGCGCGCGATCAACGGCGCGGACAACCACGAGAACCTCTTTATTTACGGCGAGGTTCTGCAGGGCGGCAACGACAAGCTCGCCGAGTACATCGAAACGATCGGCAGAACCACTGCCAGCACCTACGGCGGCAAGGTCCGCGAGGCGATCGGCACGAATAATATCAACACTGCCATGTTCAACGATTACTTCATCGGCAGCTCAGACCCCTCCAGGATCGTCACCTGGGTGGAATCGCACGATAATTACATCAACGACAGCTCGTGGATGACGCTCGACAAGGAGCGCGTGATTCTCGGCTGGGCGATCATCACCGCGCGCAAGGGCGGCACTCCGCTGTTCTTCTCACGTCCCTACATGAGCAACATCGATAATATCTGGGGCATGAACCGTATCGGCCCGCAGGGCGACGATATGTATAAGGACGCCCGCGTGTCGGCAGTGAACTTCTTTCGCACCGTCATGAAGGATGAGGAGGAGAAGCTCAGCAATCCGAATTCCGATTCCACGGTGCTGATGGTAGAGCGCGGCACCAAGGGTGCGGTGATCGTCAATACCAAGGGGGAGAAGGACGTAGACTTTGAAACCTCCCTCAAGGACGGCACCTACACCGACCGTGTTGACCGCACGACGGAGTATACCGTCAAGGGCGGCAAGCTGACCTGTGAGAAGAAGCTCCCCGAAAACGCTGTTGTCGTGCTTTATAACGACGGCTATCAGGAATACGCGCCCTGCGCCAACACGGGCGTCGCGGAGGATACGCCGTTTTTGACGGGAGGCGACAGCACTGAGCTCAAGCTGACCCTTGCCAACGCCGAAGAGGGCACCTATACCCTCGACGGTGAGACCAAGACCTTCAAGGACGGCGACACCATCACCGTCAAAAAGCCCTCGGACAGCGAGGTGGCAGTCGTGGAGCTTTCCGCGGAGAATGAAAAGAAGGTCCCCACCTACGAGAGGATCGAGATCACCTTCCGCGAGGAATACGAGATCGCCAAGGGCGACACGGTGTATTTTGAAAAGCCCGACGACTGGGAGGACAAGATTTACGCCTATGTCTACGACAGGGCTGAGAATGAGAACGCCGTCTGGCCGGGTAAGGAAATGACCAAGGAGGATGACGGCAGATACAGCTACCGGATGACCAGAAAGTGGAAGAGTCCGCTGATCATCTTCAACGACGGCGCTTATACCGACAGCGTGCAGTATCCTGAGGGAAAGGGACTGAAAGTGGAAGCGGATAAGACCTATACGGTAGAAAAATAATGGAGGATAACGAAAATGAGCGATAACAATTTAAAAGTTGAGGGCAGCCAGGTACCTGCCGAGGAAATAACCAACCCCGCGCTGAAAGAGGCGATCGAGGCGATGCAGAAGGAGGGCACCAAGGAAAACATCGACGCGATGATCAACCAGGTGATTGCAGCGAAGTTTATTCTGCCCGCCAAGGTGACGCAGGTTCCCGCCGCGCGCACGGAGGACGGCAGAACGGTCATGACGAACCAGACGCAGGTGCAGTTCCGTCTGCTCGAGAACAAAAATCACGAAAAATTCTTCGGCGTTTTCACCGACATTGAGGAGATGTACAAGTGGAAGGGCAACGAGGAGGCAAACAAGGTCGTTACCGATTTTGACAGCATCGCCCACATGATCATGGATCCCAAGTCGCAGGTCATCGGCTTTGTGGTCAATCCCTTCGGCAAGAGCGTGACCTTCCCCAAGCCCATGGCGATTTCCATCAAGCAGCAGAGAGATTATATGCGCCTCAAGGAAAACACCCTGAGAAACGGCGCGCAGATCAAGCTCGGCGAGCCGAAGGAGTACCCGATCGACCTCATGGCGGCGCTGATCAATCATTTCAGCACCGAGCCGGGCGTCAATGCCGCGTTCCTGCGCCTGATCGAGCAGGACGGCCAGCCCAGCTATTTCATCGTGGTGGACTTTGTCGGCGACACACAGAAGACCTTTGAGGCGATCGCCGATGTCGCGAAGCCCTTCCTTGATGACGAAATCCAGCTCTCCATGATGCCCTTCTCCATGGAGTTTGCCAGAAACGCCGTCAAGGGGATCGAGCCGTTCTATCACAAGACAGAGGATTGATTCTCATATAGAAAAAACCGACTTC
>ONSE01000083.1 GCA_900320415.1 uncultured Eubacteriales bacterium | reverse complement strand
GTGAACACCTGCGCGAGCGCAGCCCATGCGGACAGCTCTCCCCCGCCGTACAGAACGCCCATGGTGCCGACGATGTTTTCTTTTGCGATAAGTCCCGTGATGGATGCCACAGCCGCCTGCCAGGTGCCCCAGCCGAGGGGTGAGAAAAGCCACGCGATCGCGTTTCCGACAGCCGCGAGCATACTGTTCCCGATATCTTCCGCGGCGAGCATTTGGAAACTGCCGCCGACCCAGCCGAAGCGGCTCAGGAACCAAAGTACGATAGTGGAAAGCAGGATGATGGTGCCTGCCTTTTTGATGAACGACCAACCGCGCTCCCACATGGAGCGGAGCACGTTGCCGATCGTCGGAAGGTGGTACGAGGGAAGCTCCATCACAAACGGAGCAGGCTCTCCCGCGAAGGGCTTTGTCTTTTTGAGCATGATGCCCGAAATGATAATCGCCGCCATACCGATGAAGTACGCGCCTGTACTTACCCACGGCGAGCCGCCGAAAATCGCGCCCGCCATCATCGAGATAAAGGGAATCTTCGCGCCGCAGGGGATAAAGGTGGTCGTCATGATCGTCATGCGGCGGTCGCGCTCGTTTTCAATCGTGCGTGACGCCATGATGCCGGGGATGCCGCAGCCTGTGCCGATCAGGATCGGGATAAAGCTCTTGCCCGAAAGTCCGAAGCGACGGAAAATGCGGTCAAGAACAAAGGCGATGCGCGCCATGTAGCCGCAGGCTTCAAGAAAAGCTAACAGCAAAAACAGCACGAGCATCTGCGGTACAAAGCCCAGCACAGAGCCGACGCCGCCGATGATGCCGTCTAAAATCAGCCCCGAGAGCCATTCGGGAGCGTTCGCGGCATCAAGCCAGCCTTCCACGATCTTCGGAATACCCGGCACCCAGACGCCGAACCCGGCGGGATCGTTGGGTTTTCCGCCGTTCTTTTCAAAGACCTCGGCGGCTGCTTTGACATCCTCGCCGGTGACGGTTTCCTCGCCGACCTCAAGCGTGTCCTCGTCCTCGGATTCGTAGGTGAACTCGTCGCTGTCCTTTACACTCGCCGCAAAGGACTTCACGGCGGAAACAGCGGCGTCAGGGTCATATTCCTCACTCTCAAAGCTGAGCGCTTCGGACAGCGCTTCGTTATCGGCAGCTCCCGCCGCGCCTGTCAGTATTCCGACAGCTTCACTGTGTTCATCGTATTCACCATCGCCGATTCCCACAAGGTGATAGCCGTCGCCGAATAAGCCGTCGTTCGCCCAGTCGGTCGCGCCCTTGCCGACACCGACCATCGCGATGTAGTAAACAAGGAACATTACGATCATAAATATCGGCAGACCGAGCCAGCGGTTGGTCACGACCTTATCGATCTTATCGGACGCCGAGAGCTTTCCCTTCTGACTGTTTTGATAAACTCCGCCTATTATTTTGCCGATCCACACATACCGCTCGTTGGTGATGATGCTCTCCGCGTCATCGTCGTATTCCTCCTCAACACGCTTGATGTCTGTTTCAACGTGCTTTAATGTTGCTTCGCTGAGTCCGAGCTTTTCAATTACCTTTTCATCGCGCTCAAAAATCTTGACCGCGTACCACCGCTGCTGCTCCTCGGGCAGCTCATGTACGCAGGCCTCCTCGATATGCGCGATGGCGTGCTCCACCGGGCCCTCAAACGGGTGCTTTGGTACAGGTTTTTTACTCTCGGCAGCCTTTATCGCGGCTTCGGCGGCTTCCTGTATGCCCTTGTTTTTCAGCGCGGAGATCGAAACGACCTTGCAGCCCAAAGCCCTCGAAAGCTCCGCGGTGTTGATTTTGCAGCCTGTTTTCTCCACCACGTCCATCATATTGATCGCGATAACAACGGGGATTCCCAGCTCGCAGAGCTGCGTAGTAAGATACAGGTTTCTCTCCAGATTCGTTCCGTCCACGATGTTCAGAATCGCGTCGGGGCGCTCGTCGATCAGATAGTTCCGCGCGACAACCTCCTCCATGGTGTAGGGTGAAAGCGAGTAGATACCCGGAAGATCTGTGATCGTCACGTCGCTGTGTTTTTTGAGCTTTCCTTCCTTTTTCTCCACGGTGACGCCGGGCCAGTTCCCGACAAATTGGTTCGCGCCCGTCAGCGCGTTGAACAGCGTCGTTTTTCCGCTGTTCGGGTTGCCTGCCAAGGCAATTGTCATTTTCATTTATGTTCCCCTTTTCAGTATTTTTCACCATTCAGTTAGCTGAAAGCAACCGCAAGGCAGAGCTACTCCACCTCAACCATTGCGGCGTCAGCCTTGCGGATCGAAAGCTGATAGCCGCGGACGGTGACTTCCATCGGGTCGCCCAGAGGAGCAACCTTTTGTACCTTGATTTCCACGCCCTTCGTGATACCCATGTCCATGATACGGCGCTTGACCGCGCCCTCGCCGCGGAGCTTTTTCACCCTGCAGGTGTTTCCGACAGCAACCTCTCTGAGTGTTTTCATACTCTGACCTCCTTCTTTCAGATGTATATCTTCTGCGCCATTTCTTTACTGACAGCAATACGCGCGTTTTTAACCTTGACAATCAGATTGCCGCCCATTGAGCTGACAACTGTTACCACGGCACCCGGCACAACCCCCAGGTTTTGCAGATGCGCCCGAACCTCGGCGTTTCCGCCGATTCGCCTGATCATGTTTTCTTCGCCCTGTACGGCGAGCGTAAGCGGCATAGCGATCCTCCTTTCCGGAACAGCAAATAGTTAGTTGCGACTAACCTTATGACATGAGGGAATCTCAAATCATTCGATCCCGTACCTCTGCGCGGTAAGGATGTTTCAGAGGTTCCCATAAAGCTATCCATCTTTTCTTCCCGAAGATGACACCCTGCGAACGACCCGCAGAAAGTGCCGCAGCTCCGTCAAAGCCTTCAGTGATTCGTCACTGATTCCGTGCTCCATTTTGCAGGCGTCGGCATCCGCGGTCCTCTTATCTACGCCCAAATCGGTCAGCAGTCCAAATATCACTTCGTTTCGCTCGATGACAGATCTCCCGATCGTTTCGCCTTTTTCGGTCAATTCAACGGTGCGGTCGGGCTGAACAGTCAGATAGCCCGCCGCCTCCATTTCTCTGAGCGCGACAGAAACCGTTGGCTTTGATACTCCCAGCTCCCGCGCGATATACGCACCTCGCACCAAGCCGTTTTTCCGAAGCCGGCAGATAGTTCTCATATAGTCCTCTACCTTTTGATTCCGTTCCATGGTCGTCCCCTCGGTTATAATAGTTAGCACAGACTAACCTTTGCGCAAATGAGTAAAGTCAGGCGGTTAGCCTGACCTTACCGTAACAGTATAGCAGTCTTTCCGCGGTTTGTCAAGACCTTTTCCCTACATTTTCCCTGCATTTTTTGATCAGACGGCAACGGGTTACGATAACGGCGCAAAAAAGCAGCCCCGAAAAAGCGGAGCTGCCTTTTGAAAAAATCGTTACAGCGTGTCAACCAAATCCGCGAGATAATACTGGATATACGTCGCGTCCGTGATATCCAGACGGTCTGAACCGCTGACGTGAGCCGCCGCGCGGCAGAACTTCTCCGTTTCGATCTCCGCGATAAAGCACTGGATCGATGTGACGTCGCTGATATTGATGTCGCCGTCACCGTTCGCGTCGCCCCTGACAAAGGGACCCTCGGCGGGAATCACCATCTCCTCGTGATCTTCGATTTCAACAAGGGACGGATTATCGGGATAAAACCATTTCCTGCATTCCGTACAAATCCAATGCTTCCCGCAGCCGTCAGTTGCGGCAGTCGCGGCTGTCTCAGGCACTTCCGTAATGCTGTGCCGGTGAATTGCCTCCCAGCGCGGAAACAGTGAAATATCGTCTTCATTCGGAGACACAAAGTCCGCCTCGTGCGTCAGGGCGCGGTCGGTGAACCAGCCTGTCACTCTCTCGCCCTCCCGTGACGGAGATTCGGGCTCCGGAACCGGTTTGCCCTTTTTGACAAAGCCGTAGCCGACAGGCGCAGCGTCCTTCGGATCCAGATACAGCCCTACCCAGTAAACCTCCTCCTCTCCGAGCACGCTCGGGTACAGGGAGATTTCGCTGTCTGTAACAGGCTGCGAAAAATCCATTTCGCTCGTCAGCCCGCGGTCCAGGAACCAGCCCTCCAGAAGCTGATCCTCGTCCATCTTCGGCGACGCCGGGAAAAACATCGTGCCTCCCTTTTTGATGAAGCCGCCGACAACAGGCGTCTTCGCCTGCGGACTGTCAAAAATACGGTAGCCCGTCACCTCGTCGGGACTGTCCGCAAAGCAGGCGTAGATATCAAAGCTGTCGATGATCACCTCGGTGGGATTGTACGGAACGGTACATTGCCTGTTGCGGTACCAGCCCGCGAAATACTCTCCCTCACGCCCGGGGGCGTCAAACTGACCCGGAACCTCTCCCCTGACGAACTCGCCCGACGCGGTGGGCTCCTCATCCGCGGGATCGAGATAGACGGTTATATTCACCAGCTCATCCTCGGTCAGCCAGCGCACATAGACGGTCTTGTCCTCGGTCAGCGGCTTGCTGAAATCAAAATGCTCCGTGAAACCGCCGTCGGAATAACAGCGGCAGCTGTCATAGCCTTCCCTGGAAAATGACTCCTGCTCGGGCACCGCGCCCGCTTCATACTCCCTTGTGACCGTTTTCCCTTCGTACATCAAGTCATAGGTAAGCGTCACCGTACCGCTTGCCGACGCCGGAAAAACACACAGGGCTGCTGTCATGACCACACTCAACAACACACATACAAACCGTTTCATACTGCTTGCCTCCTTGGTGATATGATTTATTCTCTCAAAAAAATCTACAAAGTTTTACGGATATTACTATTATTAT
>ONSE01000012.1 GCA_900320415.1 uncultured Eubacteriales bacterium | reverse complement strand
TTCCCATACCGAACACAGAAGTTAAGCTCAGTGGTGCCGAAAATAGTGCCTTGGCGACGAGGTGTGAAAATAGGGAGATGCCAACACCGAAAGCGTCCACCCAGTAGGGTGGGCGTTTTTATTATTTTTTTACACTATAATATAGTATAGTATACTGCGTACGGAAACGGAGAAACACGATGGATTTGAAACACTTTCTCGGCGGAAAAACATCTGTCTGGCAATATTTTCAGACCTGCGGCAAGCCGGTCGTGCTCTACGGCATGGGAGACGGCGCGGACAAGGTGCTCGCGGCGTTTGACCGGTTCGGGATCCGCGTCAGCGGCGTGTTCGCGAGTGATGATTTTGTCAGGGGACAGAGGTTCCATGGATTCACGGTAAAAAAGCTGTCGGATATCGAAAAGGAGCTGGGGGACGTTGCTGTCGCGCTCTGCTTCGCGAGTCAGCTCCCTGAGGTGATGGAAAATATGAAGCGCGTGGCGGCGCGGCACACGACGCTGGTGCCGGGAGTGCCCGTATTCGGCGACGTGCTGTTTGACGACGGTTTTGTGCGCGATCATGCTGAAAAGATGGAGCAGGCGTATGAGCTGATGGCGGACGACCTTTCGCGCAGGGTGTTTCAGAATGTCCTCGCGTTTTACTATACGGGAAAGCTGCCGCTGCTCGACGCCGTCACAACAGACAAGGACGAGGCGTTTTCCTTGCTCGGTTTGGGAGGAAATGAGGTCTATGTCGACCTGGGCGCGTATAACGGAGACACCATCGACGAGTTCCTGCGCTATTGCGGAGGAACCTACCGCAAGATCGTGGCGTTTGAGCCGAATGAAAAGAACTTCAAAAAGCTGCGTGAGCACTGCGCGGCAATGGAGCGTGCGGAGCTCTGGCAGCTGGGTGCATGGAGCGAAAACACAACACTGACCTTCAATAATAAGGCGGGGAGGAACAGCGCGATCGCGGAAAAAGGCGTAAGGACAAGGGTGGCGACGGTGGATTCCGTTCTCTGCGGCACCCGCGCGGACTATGTCAAGGCGGACGTGGAGGGCGCGGACTATGAAACGCTGCTGGGCATGAAAAAGACGCTGCAGAGCAAGCCAAAGCTCAATTTTGCCGCCTATCACCGGTTTGAGGATATTTTCCGTCTTCCGCTTTTGATCCGTGAGCTGAATCCGGGCTATAGGATTTTTCTAAGACACCATCCCTATATTCCCGCGTGGGATACAAACCTCTACTGCATCTGAGATATTTTGTCAAATTCCTGCTAATTAATCACGAATATCCCTATACAGGCGGTCTGTTATTTGGCTACTATGCCTAAATTACCCATATAAATTTTGTCGGATAAAATTTCTGTGCAATATTGCCCTTTCGTTTGATTTGTGGTACAATACAGAAGAGGTATTGTATTATGAACAATGTGATTGTTGTCGCGTCCGGCAAGGGCGGGACGGGCAAGTCCACGGTCTGTATCTGCCTTTCGGTGGCGCTCCTCCGTCAGGGGAGACGCGTGCTTCTGATTGACTGCGACTGCGGTATGCGCGGACTTGACATAATGCTCGACATCGAGCAGGACATCCTTTTTGACGCAAGCGACGCGGTTTGCGGCAACTGCGCCTTTTCGGAGGCTATTTATAAAAGTAAAAATAATGATAATCTCTTTTTGATGGCGGCTCCCTTTGACGCGGAGAATGAGCTCAGTCCCGCCGTGTTCCGTCAGCTGGTGAACGCGGTCAAGGGAAGCTATGACTACGTGATCGTGGATTCTCCCGCGGGCATCGGCTCGGGCTTTCTGACCGCCGCGGCTCCCGCGGACAGCGCCCTGATCGTCACCAACGCCGAGCCTACAAGCGTGCGCGGCGCCGTGAAGGTGAGGAAAAAGCTCGAAGCGCTCAATATGCGCGACATCCGCCTTGTCATCAACCGCTTTGACAAAAGAGTGTTCAGAAAAATGGGGTTCTATCCCGACCTTGACGCGGTCATCGACGCGTCACAGACGCAGCTGATCGGCATTGTGCCGTTTGATATCAACATCTCGGTCGTCATGCAGCGGGGCGCGGCAGGCGTGGAGAGCGGCGCGGCGTTTCAGAGCTTTGACAGGCTGGCGCGCAGGATTCAGGGAGAGCGCGTACCCCTCGGACTCAAAGGAATTTTATAATTAAACATAACGGATTGGAACAGAAAATTAAAGCGTTTGGAGGATTCGGGTATGAATATAGCTCTTATTGCACATGATGAGAAAAAAGAATTGATGGTTCAGTTCTGCATTGCCTATTGCGGCGCGCTCAGCCGCAACAACCTTTGCGCCACGGGTACGACAGGCAAAATGGTTTCCGAGGCAACGGGGCTTTCTATTCAGAAGTTTTTGGCAGGCTCCCAGGGAGGCAGCCAGCAGATTGCGGCGCGTATCGCCTGCAACGAGGTGGATATGCTGCTCTTTTTCAGAGACCCCCTCAGCCCCAAGCCGAACGAACCGAACGACATGAATATGCTGCGCCTTTGCGATATGCACAATATTCCCGTCGCGACAAACATCGCCACCGCGGAGGTTCTTATCCACGGTTTGGAGCGCGGCGATCTGGACTGGAGAAACATTCTGAAGTAATCCAACTAAAAAGCTGACAGGTCGGGTGGCAGAATTGCTGCCCGATACTTTTGTAGGGCGAAATCGCCCTGATACATCAAACAATAGCGGGAACGCACGCCGTTTCCGCGGGAGGTATGGAAAATGGCGTTGATCACAAAGAAAATCAAGGGCACAGAGGATGTTCTGCCCAAGCAGAGCTATCGCTGGCAGTTTATTGAAAATATCATGCGGGAGGAAAGCCGTGCCTACGGCTTCAAGGAGATCCGCACGCCCGTGTTTGAGCACACGGAGCTGTTTGCCCGCGGCGTGGGACAGACCACCGACGTGGTGCAGAAGGAGATGTACACCTTCGACACCAAGGGCGGCGAGAGTGTGACGCTCCGTCCCGAGGGAACGGCGGGTGCGGCAAGAGCCGTGCTGGAGCACAACCTCGAAAACGAGGGGCTGCCGATCAAGGCGAGCTACTTTGTTTCCTGCTACCGCTATGAGAAGCCCCAGGCAGGCAGACTCAGAGAGTTCCACCAGTTCGGTCTGGAGGAGTACGGCACGCAGTCGCCTGTCGCCGACGCGGAGCTGATCTGCGCGGCGCAGTCGATCATCGACCGCCTCGGACTGACGGATATCCGCCTGGAAATCAATTCCATCGGCTGCCCCGAGTGCCGCGCAAGGTACAATCAGGCGCTCAGGGACTATTTCGGCGGCTACCGCGAGCAGCTTTGCGAGACCTGCCTTTCGCGCCTGGAGAAGAACCCCATGCGCCTGCTCGACTGCAAAAGCCCCGAGGACAAGGCGATCGCCAAGGACGCACCAAAGATCACCGACTACCTCTGCGAGGAGTGCGAGAACCACTTCACCGAGGTGAAGCGATATCTCGACTGCGCGGGCATTTCCTATATCGTCAACCCCACCATTGTGCGCGGCCTGGATTACTACACCAAGACGGTGTTTGAGTTTGTGACCGACAGCATCGGCGCGCAGGGTACCGTCTGCGGCGGCGGAAGATACGACGGCCTGATGGAGGAGCTGGGCGGCAAACACACGCCGTCCCTCGGCTTCGCGATGGGTCTGGAGCGCCTGCTGATGGTGATGGACGCGCAGGGAATCGAGATCCCCAACACCGACGTCTGCTCACTGTATATCGCGACGATGGGAGACGCCGCCAAGGTCAAGGCGTTTGAGCTGCTCAAGCGCGTGAGAGAGTGCGGACTGACCGCCGAAACCGACGTGGTCGGCAGAGGTCTGAGAGCGCAGATGAAATACGCCGACAAAATCGGCGCGAAATATTCGCTCGTGCTGGGCGATAACGAGATCGCCGAGAATAAGGCGAAGGTCAAGAATATGGAGTCGGGCGAGCAGACCGAGCTTGCGCTCGATGAGAGCTTTGCCGAGAAATTCTCGGTTCTCCAGCTTGCGGACGATCAGTCGTTCGGCATTTAAATAGATAACCGCAAAAAACATCGGCCGGAGTGAGCCATTGCAAGAAATAAAACACACAGATAGATGCGGGCGGGTGATTTATGCCGTTGCTGCGCTCTATCCACACGGAGGTAAATGATATGGAGTATATGACGGGATTGAAGCGAACGGATTACTGCGGGGATCTGAGGATCTCCGATGCCGGAAGAGAGGTCGTCGTCTGCGGCTGGGTGCAGCGCTGCAGAGACCTCGGACAGCTGATTTTTATTGATCTGCGCGACCGCACGGGCATCGTGCAGCTCGCCTTCAACGATCAGACGGACAGAACCGTTTTTGACAAGGCGTTTGCCTGCCGCAGCGAGTTTGTCCTCGCGGCAAAGGGCAGGGTCTGCGAGAGAAGCTCCAAGAACAGTGAGATCCCCACGGGTGATATCGAGGTCGTTGTGGACGACCTGCGCGTCCTTTCCAAGGCGCAGACGCCGCCCTTTGAGATCGTGGACGACACCGCCACCAATGAGGAGCTGCGCCTGAGATACCGCTATCTCGACCTGCGCCGCCGTCCGCTGCTCAACAACATCATGCTCAGAAGCAGGGTTTCCAAGTCCGCGCGCGACTATTTCGCGGAGAACGGCTTCGTCGAGATCGAAACCCCCATGATGATCAAATCCACCCCCGAGGGCGCGCGCGACTATCTGGTGCCCTCGCGTATCCATAACGGCAAATTCTACGCCCTGCCGCAGTCGCCGCAGATATATAAGCAGCTGCTGATGGTCGCGGGCTTTGACAGATATATCCAGCTCGCGCGCTGCTTCCGCGATGAGGACCTCAGAGCGGACCGCCAGCCCGAGTTCACCCAGATCGATATGGAGCTTTCCTTCGTGGATGTGGAGGATATCCTCGAGGTCAACGAGGGTCTGTTCAAAAGGCTGTTCAGGGACGTTCTGGGCAAGGATCTGCCCACTCCCTTCCGCAGGATGACCTACACCGAGGCGATGGAGAACTACGGCTCCGACAAGCCCGATATCCGCTTTGACATGAAGATCCGGGACATTTCCGATCTGGTGAAGGACTGCGGCTTCGGCGTATTCACGGGCGCGATTGAGAACGGCGGCTCCGTCAGGGCGATCGTCGCGAAAAACGCCGCTTCGGTTTACACGAGAAAGGAAATCGACAAGCTCACCGAGTTTGTCAAGGGCATCGGCGCAAAGGGTCTTGCCTATGTGAGATGGGTGGACGAGCCGAACGCCTCCTTCAAAAAGTTTATGACGGAAGAAGAGCTCAGCGCGATCTATGAGCGCCTCGGCGCGGAGAAGGGCGACGTGATCCTGATCGTCGCGGACAAGAACAGCACCGTGCTTTCCACCCTCGGCGCGCTCCGTCTGAAGATCGCCAAAAGACTCGATATCATTCCCGACGAGTTCAGCTTCCTGTGGATCGTGGACTTCCCGTTCTTTGAGAAGGACGAGGAGACGGGCGAGTGGGTCGCCATGCACCACCCGTTCACCATGCCCAAGGAGGAGTGTATCCAATATCTCGACACCGACCCCTCCAAGGTCATCGCCAAGGCGTTTGACCTCACCCTCAACGGCGTTGAGCTTTCAAGCGGCTCCATGCGTATCACCAACCCGGAGCTGCAGCAGAAGATGTTCCGTGCCCTCAAGCTCACCGACGAGGAGATCGAGGCGAAGTTCGGCTTCCTCGTAGAGGCGTACAAGTACGGCGCGCCGCCTCACGGCGGCATGGGCATCGGCCTTGACAGAGTGACCATGCTCCTCTGCGGCGCCGACAGCCTGCGCGACGTCACCGCCTTCCCCAAGGTGCAGAACGCCAGCGAGCTGATGTCCGCCTGCCCCGCGCCTGTGGATCAGGAAAGCCTTGACGTGCTGGGCATCGCGGTAACCAAGAAAGAAGATTGATCCTATATTTCCCCGAAAGGAAGTGGCAGTATGGAGTGGAGCGGAATTATCGTCCCCCTCGCGGTGACAGCGGCGCTGGCGGCAGTGGTGCTGGGCGTTTTCCTGTATATTCGTGCCCGTCTGAGGAATTTTTCCCGACAGGCGTTCGGCACGCCCGACATCGGCAAGGCGGTCAATCAGATTCAGAATGCCTCTGAAACACCGCGCACTGTCCATGGAATGACAGATATCTACCTGCCGCAGATTCAGCGGGATTTCCCTGAGTTTGACTACGACGTGTTCAAGACAAGAGCCCAGGGTGTGCTGCGCAGCTACTTCGCCGCCATCAGCGCGCAGGATATGGATCTGCTCAACGACGACTGCTCGGTTTCGCTGCGCAACAGCGTCCACAGCATTATCGGCGATCTGCAGGCAAACGGCTATAACCGTCAGATCTCCGACAGCAGCTTCCATCAGACAGAGATCGCGCGCTATCTCAAGAACGGCGCGACCGTCAGCATTGTGTTCAATATTTCCGTCGGTCACTACGATTTCACGCAGGACAGGAACGGCAAGCTGATCCGCGGCAATCAGGACAAAAGGCGTGAAACGGTCTATGACGTCGCGCTGGTCTATGTGCAGGACGAGGACAAAATCACGCCCTTCGGCGGTGACGCGATGGGACTGAACTGCCCCAACTGCGGCGCGCCGATCAAGAACCTCGGACAGAAGTTCTGTGATTACTGCGGTACGGGCGTGGTGGAGGTCAATACCCGCTCGTGGCGTTTCGAGAGCATCAAGGACGAGCGCAGCAACGCAAGACCGTACTGATTGGCAGGCAATCACTGCAAACAACCTACAATTTTCAACTAACATTTAATCGAGGTACCTATGCCAAGTCACAGAATAGAAAGAACAACCGAAGATATCAGACGCGAGCTGACCGCTATTTTCCGCGAGGTCAAGGATCCGCGCGTCAGCGGCACGTTTCTCTCCATCGTGCGCGTTGAGGTTACCAACGACCTCTCCTACTGCACCGTGCAGGTCAGCGCCATGGAAGGAATCGACAGGGCAAAGGAAGCGGTCAAGGGGCTCAAGTCCGCGGGCGGCTTTATCCGCCGCGAGCTGGGTCACCGCCTCAGACTGCGCCATGTCCCCGAGCTGATTTTCAACGCGACAGACAGCATCGAATACAGCGCGAATATCAGCAGGATCCTCAGCAGCCTGGACATTCCCTCCGACGAGGAGGAGTCAGATGAATGAGAAGCGGGCGGCGGCGGATTTCCTGCTCAGCCATGACAATTATGAAATACTGACCCACACCAATCCCGACGGCGACACCCTCGGCAGCGGCTTTGCCCTCTGCCTTGCGCTGCAGCGCCTCGGGAAGCGCGCGAGGGTGATCACCGACAGCCTGCCGCGCGACTTTGTCTTTCTGACAAAGGATGTGGAGGAGCAGCGCTTTGACGCGGAGACCATCGTCAGCGTGGATGTCGCGGACGAAAAGCTCCTCGGCGGCAACCGTGCGGCGTACAGCGGCAGGATCGCGCTCTGTATCGACCACCACCGAACCAACAAGGTGGCGGCGCCGCTCAAATGTGTGGACGCGGAAGCGGCGTCCAACTGTGAGATACTCTATGACATTCTCACCCTGATGGGCGTTCCGATGGACAAGAGCATTGCCTCCTGTCTGTATACGGGCGTGTCCACCGACACGGGCTGCTTTAAATACGGAAACACCACCTCACGCACGCACAGGATCGCGGCGGAGCTGCTGGACTGCGGCGTGGATGCCGCCGCCATCAACAAGGTGATGTTCGACACCAAATCGAAGCTCAAGCTCCGCATGGAGCGCGAAATCTACGACACGATGGAGTTTTACGCGGACGACCGCTGCGCCATCATTGCCATCACGCAGGAGATGATGCGCCGTCTCGGCGTGGGAGAGGACGAGCTGGAGGGCTTTGCCTCGCTGCCCCGCCAGATCGAGGGCGTTCGCATCGGTCTGACCCTGCGCGAGAAGGAAGAAAACGTGTTCAAAATCTCCGTCCGCTCCGACAAGGAGACGAACGCCGCGGCGTTCTGTGAGCGCTTCGGCGGCGGCGGGCACATCGAAGCGGCAGGCTGCCAGCTGCGCGGCACCCTCGAAGAGGTGAAGGCAAGGCTGAAGGCGGCGGTGGATGAGGTGCTATGAACGGCGTGATTGTAATCGACAAGCCCGCGGGCTTTACCTCGTTTGACGTGATCGCCGTGGTGCGCAGGCTCACGGGACAGCGGAAAACGGGACATACGGGCACTCTTGACCCCAACGCGACGGGCGTCCTGCCCGTGCTGCTCGGCAGCGCGACCAAGGCGCAGGATCTGATTCCCAACCATGACAAGAGCTACGTCACGGATTTCCGTCTCGGCCTGACCTCGGATACGCTCGATATCTGGGGCGAGCTGTCGGAACGGCAGGAAACCGACGTCGCGGAGGAGGAGCTGCTTGCGGCGCTTGCCGCCTTCCGCGGAGAGATCGAGCAGATTCCGCCGATGTATTCGGCGGTCAAGAAGAACGGTCAGCGGCTCTACGACCTCGCGCGCAAGGGTGTGGAGGTCGAACGCGAGGGCCGCAGGGTGACGGTCTACCGTCTGGAGCTGCTTTCCTTTGACGCGGAGGAGCAGAGCGGGACGATCGCCGTGTCCTGTTCCAAGGGCACCTATATCCGCACGCTGATCGACGATCTCGGCAGGGCGCTCGGAACAGGCGCCGTGATGACCGCGCTCAGGCGAACGGAGGCCTGCGGATTTACGCTTGAGGACTGCGTGACACTGGAGATGCTCCGAAAGCTGTCCGAAAGCGGAGAGATGGGCGGCATTCTGCGCCCTGTTGACAGGCTGTTTGCCGATTTTTTCCCGCTCGCTGTCAGCGACGCGCAGGCAAAGCGCTTTCAAAACGGCGGCGCGCTCGAGCTGAGCCGTACCGCCCTGCGCAATGAAGCGGTTCCCGACGGCACGCGCTGCCGTGTCTACAGCCGCGGCGGCGAGTTTCTCGGACTCGGCAGGACCGCGGACGGAATGCTGAAAATTGAAAAGCTCTTTCCCGAGGCGTGAGGCTTTTTCCTCGCGCCTTTTCGCTTGCCCGGGAGCCGTTTCAGCGGTCTGCGGCCGCTTGCGGAGTTTCTTTTTTGCGCAAATTGTACGTAATCTGTGAGAGTGACAAAATATTTTTAAGTTCTTATGAGAAATTTATCCGCAAAAAAACAAAAATATTATAAAACTTATTGCAAAATCCGATTGCTTTTGTTATAATTATACTGTTCATTTTTATGTTCAATATTATAAAGGAGGAACTATTGAAATGAGAAAGTCAAAAAAGCTTCTCAGCTTAGCGCTCGCTTCTCTGATGACCGTATCCAGCTTTGCCTGCCTCGGTTCTGTCAGCGCGTTCGCGGCTGAGGGCGAACCGGAAACTCAGGTCCTTAAAGGCGACGTCAATAAGGACGGCGTAGTTGATGTTGTGGATGCTACCCTGATTCAGCTTTACGCGGTTGAGGATCCGAAGACCCTTGCTAAGTTTGAATCCGGAGAGTACAGCGCAGAGGCTGCTGACTTTGACGGTTCAGGCTACATTGACATCACGGACGCCACTCTGGTACAGATCAAGGCGAACGAACCCACCACTACCGCTCCCGTAGAGACCACCGCGGAGCCTACTACCGAGCCCGCTGAGCCCACCACTGTTGAGCCCACCACCGAGCCTGTAGAAACTACCGCAGAGCCCACCACCGCTCCCGCTGAGGATGTATACGTTCTCGCAGGTACCTCCGACTGGCTGACCGTCGGCTGGGATCCCGTTGTTGACGCTTACAATATGTCCAAGCAGGATGACGGTACTTATTCAATTGTTGTTAAGGATGTAGAGCCCGGCGCGATGAACTTCGCCGTCAAGGTTGTCAAGTTCGTAGGCGGCGACGAAGCGCAGAAGGAATGGTTCGGCGTAAACGGCACCAACCTCAACTATGACTTCATGGTTAAGGAAGCCTGCGACGTAACCGTAACCTTCAACCCCGAGACTCGTGAAATCACAGTAACAGGTGACTCTGTTGCCGAGCCCGAGTATCCCATCAACAAGATCGTTGCTGTCGGTTCCGGTCAGAACGGCTTCCTCAATGACGAGAGCTGGGCTGTTGATTCCGAG
>ONSE01000076.1 GCA_900320415.1 uncultured Eubacteriales bacterium | reverse complement strand
TTGAAAGTCTATTAATTGAAAGTCTATTAAATGAAATAGTATGACAGGGAAAGCGTCCGGTTCGGAATGTTGGTGACGCGAATCCTTGTCACGCAAAAACAGCAGGCGCGTCACCGTATCCCGTCACGGCGACGTGCCTGCTATACTATTACATCAAGATCAAGCGGTTATCATTCCACACGGAAGCTGATATAGGCTCTGTCATCATAGGAAACGTTTCCGTGCTGGATGCATTTGGTGCCGCGCAGCTCATAAAGACACTCAGGATCGTCATGAATACACTTCTCAAGATAACGCTCCGTATCCTCAAGGGAGTCAAACAGCTTGGGGTACCCGTCTGTAGACATCGTCACCTTGTCACCCGTCTGCACCGCGTAGACGTGGATATGATTGAGATTGACAGACCCTCCGTCGATCACGTCGTAGCCAAAGGAGTACTCCGTGTTGGCAAAAACGGTCTGTTCCTTCAGGAACGGCAGAATACACGCCCTGCCCGTGTCCTCTCCGTCGGCATCGTAATGATGTGTGCCCCGGATCATTTCGGCTTCAATAAAAAATGCCCGCAAGTCGCTCATCAGCGTATCGAGCTTTTTATAGTTTGTATAGCTGCGGTGGTTGATCCGCAGCAGGCAGTCACCGAAATTCCAGACCTCGTGCCGTTTTACGCTGTAGATGATAACGCTTGCCTGGAGCCGCTCGGCGTTCTCGAGAGTTTCGTAGGCAACGCCGTTTTCAAGATATGCCTGTCGGATATCATCGTTGATGAGACGGATGGCCTCCTCCGCAGAGAGATCGGCGTCCATCCGGCGGATCGTGCTGCTGATCCGCTGCGCGATATAAACATCGCCCGGGAGACCGTCCCAGAGCTTTTCTCCCTTGGGAGTCGCTCCGTCGATCACCGCGATATAGTCGGGTGTGTCAACTACGGCGTCGCCGCAGACGGTGCCGTTTCCCGTTTTGCTCATAATAAAGCTCTGCTTGCTTTCGACGCTCTTATTGTAGCGCTCGATGACAAAATCGCCCGAGGATTCAAGATAAGAGCAGACGGTGTAGACAGCCTGGGGCAGAAAAGCGTCCAGGTTGGTAAACAGGAATTGACGGAGCTTTTTCATCTCAATGAGGTGTTTATCGGATATTTCCAGATTTTCATCCTTTCCGTGACAGTTCAGCACGTGTTCATCAAGGCTGACGCTTTGTCTGAGCTCGACGGAGCAGGAAATGCCCATTTCCAGATTTGCCTTGTTGACAAAAAAGTCATAGAAACGCAGCTGGTCGGATTGCAGCAGGTGCTCACTAACGCCCAGTTCCTCCATCAATCCCCTGTATACGGCGGAGGAGAGGCTGACATTGGAGGTAAACGGATCGTAATCGCTCCGGGACACGCCCTCGATGACCGAAACGGAGAATTGATACCGCGAGTAGGTTTCCGCGGCGTTGATGGAGCGGCTGGTGAGCAAAAGCTTGCGCGCGGGCTTCAAAGCGTCCTCGGTCAGCAGAAGATTGATGCCGAGAGATGTGAAGAAAATGCGGGTGTATCTCAGATTGGTGTAATCGATTTTTTTGCACAGAAAACCGTTATTCTCGGCGATGAGCGTTTTGCATACGTCCTTCATGACCCTGTGGGTGTAGTAATCGGTCGTAAACAGCTCCAGAGAAAGAATCGGCCGTTCACTCAAGTCCTCGGTTCTGCCGAAGGGGTTGATGCGGTTCACGCCGTATTTGATATTATTGAAATAGCAGCCGTTTTCGTGGGTGATAAATTGTTTGAGCACTTTCCGCCGTGAAAACTCCACTCTTTCCCGTAAGTCAGGGATCGGAAGGCTGTTGTAAACCTCCTCCCATGTCATGTCAAACAGTGCGGGAGGGTTGGCGATATGCTCCCGTACCCATCTGCGCTGTTCCTCGGTCATTTCGGGCAGATCCATCGGGGGAGCGATAAAGAAGCGGTGCTTTGTCAGTCGGGTATGCAGGGTTTCCCCATCCCGATAGTACGGATCTCCCTGCGCCAGGGGATAGATGCCGATTTGTTCGTAGCTGAGCTT
Source organism: uncultured Eubacteriales bacterium (assembly GCA_900320415.1). Classification (GTDB taxonomy): domain Bacteria; phylum Bacillota; class Clostridia; order Oscillospirales; family Acutalibacteraceae; genus Ruminococcoides. The sequence continues at coordinate 4,339 of ONSE01000076.1, read as the reverse complement.
TTTCTCTTCCTTGCGCCTGCCCGCGAGCCGGCGGGGGTCGGGAACCAGCTCCGACAGCTTTTCTGCCAGGTGATCCAGAAGCTCCCTGCTCAGATGATACGCGTCGGTGATCTGCACATCCGACAGCATAAAGGCGTACTCGGGAGTCAGCTCCGAATGATCGATTTTCAGCGGAAGGACCGTGATATCCTGATTAATGGCGAGCTTTACCTCCTTCGAGACCCATTTGGAGCGCATGGAGGCGGATGAAAGAATCAGCAGCAGCACCTTTGAGGCGCTCAGCTCGTCTATCTTTTTCATCATGTCGCCTTCTTCATCCGTTTTGAGCTGTGCACCGATTTCATTCGCGTAGTTTTTACCCGTTGAGATGCTGTTGGGCGCGTACCAGACGTCAAAACCCTTTTCTCGAAGAGCTGTATATAATCCTGTGGCGATGGAATAATCCCTTGTCGCGTAGCTGATAAAAATTGCAGACATTTTCCGTTTCCTCTTTTCCTTCCTGCCGTTTTTCTCTGTAAGTGCTTCCGCCGTTTCCGCTGAAACAGGGGACAACGGCTTCCTTCCATTCATTATAGCAACAGGGGACGCTTTATACAACTGTTTTCGGAATTCTTTTCAGGGGGATTTCTTGCAATTCCCTGTTGACAAATCCTTTTCTGTTCGGTATAATAGGAACATAAGTTCGAATGATGCCGTGTTTTTTCACGGCGGACTTTTTGAAGAACGTGGCGCTGCCCGATACGGAGGAGAGTGTCTGTAAATGAAACGGATAGCGGAAAAAATCTATGTCAGGGTCAATTCCGACTTTGACGCCACAGGCTATATGCTGCCTCGGACAATCACGTGGGCGGACGGCAGGACGTTTACCATCGACGAGGTGAAGGATTTCCGGCCTGCCTCGACCCTTGAGAGAGGGCACGGAGGCGACCGCTACACGGTGGTCATCCGCGGCGAGGAGAGATATCTGTTCTTTGAGAAAACAGACGGCCTGTTCGCGTCGCGCGTCGGCAGATGGTTTGTGGAACGCACGGTGGCAGGATAATCGTATCACGGGAGGAGGGGGCAGCATGGAGAGGACCTACATCGCGATTGACCTGAAAAGCTTCTACGCAAGCGTGGAGTGTGTGGAGCGGCATTTCGATCCGCTTACCACCAATCTGGTGGTTGCCGATTCCTCCCGCACCGAAAAGACGATCTGTCTTGCCGTTTCGCCGTCCCTGAAGGCGCACGGCATACCGGGCAGGGCGCGTCTCTTTGAGGTAGTGCAAAGGGTGAAGGAAATCAACGCGGTACGCCTGACGGCGGCTGTCCGCGGCGGCCGCGTCCAAAGGGGCAAGGACGGACAGTATTGCTTTTCTTCCTCCTCCTTTCACGCACCGACGCTCGAGAGGGATCCGTCGCTCGCGCTGGCGTATTATGTCGCGCCTCCGAGGATGCGGCTGTATGAGGAGTACAGCACCAAGGTGTATTCCATCTATCTCAAGTATATCGCGCCGGAGGATATCCATGTCTATTCCATCGACGAAGTGTTTATCGACGCCACACGCTATCTGAAAACCTATCGGCTGACAGCGCATGAGCTCGCCATGTCGATGATACGCGAGGTGCTCTACACCACCGGCATCACGGCGACTGCGGGCATCGGGACGAATCTGTATTTGGCGAAGGTCGCCATGGATATTGTTGCCAAGCACGTTCCCGCGGACAGGGACGGCGTGCGTGTCGCGGAGCTTGATGAACAAAAATACCGTGAGCTGCTGTGGTGCCACACGCCGCTGACGGATTTCTGGCGCGTCGGCAACGGTTACCGCTCCAGGCTGGAAAAGCTGGGGCTGCGTACCATGGGCGATATCGCGGCATTTTCACTGATCCCGAGCGGAGAGGCGCTTTTATACAAGACCTTCGGCATTAACGCGGAGCTGTTGATCGATCACGCATGGGGCTGGGAGCCGACCGAAATCGAGCACATCAAATCATACCGCCCGAGCACCAACTCGCTTTCCTCCGGACAGGTGCTGAAGGAGCCTTACAGCTGTGAAAAAAGCCGCCTGATCGTCAAAGAGATGACGGAGCTGCTGGTGCTCGATCTTGTCAGAAAGCGGCTGGTTACGAGGCAGGTGACGCTTACCGTCGGCTATGACCGTGCGAGCCTGACGGTTCTGTCACGCGGCAGGAGCATGGCGGATACGGTGTATGCGGTGAGGGGGACGGGGAAGGAGTACCGCGGCAGGGTAACCTCCGACCCCTACGGCAGACCGCAGCCCCGTCACGCGCACGGCACGGGAAATCTGGAGAGATATTGCAATTCGACCAAAAAAATCATGGCGGCGATGATGGAGGTCTTTGACCGGATTGTTGATCCCGAGCTTCTGGTGCGGAGGATCACCGTCTGCGCCTGCGGACTGATACGGGAATCGGATATCCCGGCGGAGGGCGCGGAGCAGCTCAGTCTTTTTTGGGACTACGCCGCCGTACAGAAGGAACGGGAGGCGGAAAAAAGGGAAGAGGAACGGGAAAGGAGCATCCAGAGAGCCATGCTGCAGCTGCAGGGGCGGTTCGGCAAAAACGCGGTTCTCAAGGGTATCAATCTCGTGGAAGGCGCCACCACGGTGGAGCGCAACGGACAGGTGGGAGGTCACAGAGCATGAAAAAGGAGAGCCGGGACGCAAGGCTTGTTTATGCCGACATTATTCATCTGCCGCACCATCAGTCTACGACCCGCCGGCATATGTCGCTGTATGACCGCGCGGCGCAGTTCGCGCCGTTTGCCGCGCTGACGGGCTATGACGAGATGGTGGAGGAGGAAGCGCGGCTGACAGACAGGCAGAAGGAGCTGTCCGAGACAGAGCTCGCGGCGCTGAACCGCAGGCTCGCCCTGCTTGAAAGGCTGATCGGGGACGGTGTTCATCCTGTTCTGACGCTCACGTATTTTGAGCCTGACGACTGCAAGCCGGGCGGCAGGTATATCACCAAAAAGGGAACTGTCAAGAAAATCGACACGCTGAAAAAAGAGGTGATCCTGTTCGGCTCCGAAGACACGGAGGACAGACGGGTCCCTGTTCTTTCTGTTTCGATGGACAAAATCATTCATATCGGCGGGCTTCCGCCGGAATACGACTTTCATACGGAGCCTTGACTTTTTAATCAAGGATCACTATAAAAATGGAGCAGGCGCCCGCGGGCGCCTGCCTCTGTCTGCTCTGCTCCGATCAATGAGATCGACGGACAAGAAAGGGTATTGCATCCGGGATTCTTCCATGTTATGATAAACGAGGGGAGAGGAAGAATTTCACAGGATCCCGAAAAAAATATGACGGCAGCGAAAAAACTCCCGCAAAGGAAAAGAAGGCTGAGGTACAGATCATCAGGTGCGGAGGAGAAACCATGAAAATAACCGCGTTAGTGGAGAATACATCGTGCAGCCCGGTCATCGGATATGAGCATGGGCTGTCGCTGTACATAGAAACCGAAAAACACAAAATGCTTTTTGATATGGGGCAGAGCGGCATTTTCGCGGAAAACGCCGAAAAGCTCGGGATCGATCTCAGCAAGGCGGATATCGCCGTGCTTTCCCACGGACATTACGATCATGGCGGCGGTCTGACCCGGTTCATGGAAATCAACGATACCGCGCCGATCTATCTGAGCCGATACGCCTTTGAGCCGCACTACAACGGAACGGAGAAGTATATCGGACTCGATACCGCCGTCAAAGGCAGCGAAAGGCTGCGGTTCACCGACGAGGAGTATTCTCTCGGTGACGGAATGACGCTTTATGCCTGCAACGAGCGAAAACGGCGTTTTGATTTCGGAGCGGCCAATCTGAATACGGTGCGTAACGGGAGTTTTGTCCCCGAGGATTTTCGGCACGAGCAATATCTGCTGATTGAGGAGAAGGGCAGGCGCGTGCTGTTCAGCGCTTGCTCCCACAAGGGAATTTTGAATATCGTCGAATGGTTCCGTCCCGATTACCTGGTCGGCGGTTTTCATTTTATGAAGCTGGACTGTTCTGAGCGGCTTGAAGCCTATGCCGAACAGCTCGATCGATATGACACGGAATATTATACCTGTCACTGCACGGGCGAGGAGCAGTTCGCGTTCATGAGAAAGTTTACCAAACGTCTGCACTACCTGTCCGCAGGACAGACTATTGAAATATAACGGAAGTGATGGAATTGAAACAATTGAGAATCAATTCAAAATCCGATTTGATCAACGCTATCCGGGAGCTGGGATTTTTGCCTTTCTTTTCCAATTCTCTCACAGGCTTCTCGATAGAGGAAACCATATCGCCTTCGTGCTGGTATAACAGCGGGAGCGGCGCATGGAGCGCGTGGGA
>ONSE01000234.1 GCA_900320415.1 uncultured Eubacteriales bacterium | reverse complement strand
TAACCTGCTTTCTGTGTGGTTTTATGGCAATTTAATTATACAGTAAAAGCACTGACCGGGCAACCCTTTCGGGCTACCCGGTCTTTTTCTTTGTTAGGGCTTAGTGCGACAGCCCCACGTAAGTAAATGAAGAAAAACAGATATTATACGATGGATTCGAGATACGCGACGATCTCCGCTTCGGTCGCCATCGACATGACCTTGTTGGCAACCGCGTCAGCTTCGGTCTTCGTCCACTTGGCGATGTTCTTTCTCACCCTGAGAACGGAGGGAGCGGAAACGCTGAATTCCGTCAGACCGAAGGAAATCAGCAGCGGGATCATCATCGGGTTCGCGGCAGCCTCGCCGCACATTCCGACGGAAATCCCCTTATCCCTGCCGCAGCGGATGATGCGGCAGATGGAGCGCAGTACGCTGGGCTGGAAGGGGGAGTAGAGGTATGCCACATCGCTGTTGCCTCTGTCAGCCGCCATGGTGTAGCCCGTGAGATCGTTGGTGCCGATGCTGAAGAAGTCAGCCTCCTCGGCAAGCAAATCCGCGATGACACTTGACGCGGCGGTTTCTGTCATAACACCAACCTGGATGTTTTCATCAAACTCTATATTGGAGGCTCTGAGGTCGTTCTTTGCCTCCTCCACAAGCTCTTTGCCTGCTCTGAGCTCTTCAACGGCGGTAATCAGGGGGAACATGATGCGGATATCACCGAAAGCGCTGGCTCTCAGAATCGCCTTGATCTGAGATTTGAACATATCGCGGTTTTTCAGGCAGTAGCGGATCGCGCGGAAGCCCATGAAGGGATTTTCCTCCTTGGCAAGACCGAGGTAAGGAATATCCTTGTCGCCGCCGATGTCCAGCGTTCTGATGATCAGTGGCTCTCCCTTGAGAATGAGAGAAGCCTGCTTGTACGCCTCGAACTGCTCGTCCTCGGTGGGCAGCTGGTTCCTGTCCATGAACAGGAATTCCGTGCGGAACAGTCCGACACCCTCACCGTCCGCTTCAATCGCCTTGGTGGCGTCCTTGGGAGTGCCGATATTGCAGAACAGCTCATACTCCTCTCCGCTGGCGGAAACAGTGGGCTTTCCTCTGTAATTTTCCAGCTCGCGGCGCTCTCTGAGGAACGCGTCACGCTTATTGGAGTACTCCTCAACCTGTTCGGCAGTCGGAGCTGTCAGCACATCACCGCTCTTGCCGTCGACAATTACCTGCTCTCCGCTGGAAAGCTGTGTGACAGCGTTAGGTACGCTGAGAACCGCAGGAATTTCCAGCGCCCGCGCCAGAATGGCGGAGTGAGAGGTTTGAGAGCCTGTTTCGGTGACGATTCCGACAATGTTTTCTTTGTTGATTCCCGCCGTCATGGAGGGAGTCAGTTCTTTTGTTACCAGTACGGTTCCCGCCGGGGCGTCGCTGATCTTGATTTCCTGAATGCCGAGCAGAATGGCGAGCAGGCCGTCGCGGATGTCCTTGACGTCTGTGGCTCTCTGCATGGTCAGGTCGTCGCCTGTCGCGGAGAACATATCAATGAACATCTTGCAGATTTGTTCAACGGCAGCCTCGGCGCACTGCTGCGCCTTGATCAGGTTTTCGATCTCGCCGCCCATGAATGGGTCGCGGATAATGGCGATATGACCCTCGAGAATCTCGGCTTCCTTGTCGCCGGCGGATTTGCGGATGTTCTCCGCCTGTTCGATGGTGTTGTCACAGAACTTATCCACAGCGTCTCTGTAGCGTTCCAGCTCCGCGTCAACGTCCGCAATCTGACGGGGCGTATATTCAAGCGTCTGTTCCGCGATAATCATGACTCTGCCGATGCCGATACCGTCGGAAGCGCCTATACCTTTCAGCAATTGAATCACCTCTTTTTCTATATATGCAATGACAGCCATGCCGGCTGTCATTGCGTATTCTTATCTGTTATTTTTCACCGAGTCCGCTTTCGATCATCTGAACGCCTTCCGAGAGAGCAGCGTTCTCGTCGGGGCCGTCGCATACCAGCTCGATCTCGCTGCCGCACTTGATGCAGGCCGCGATGATGTTGAGGAGGCTCTTGGCATTGTAGCTGTTGCCGTTGAACTTGATGGTCACGTTGCAGGTGTACTTACCCATAGCGGTCGCGAAAACGGAAGCGGGACGCATATGGAAGCCCTGGGCGTTAACGAGTGTTACTTTTTTGGATACCATAATAATTTCTCCTTTCAGGTTGCGGGAAAGGCGTCGTGCCTCCCCGAATATAGTATTGTGATGATTTCAGATTATTTCTGTTCAATAGGTCTTTTCAGGATCGTGAGCATGATCATTCCGAGGGCGGAACCAATCGCCAGCGCGAGGAAGTAGAGAAGCGGATTGCCGATGGTGGGCAGTACAAAGATACCGCCGTGGGGAGCCATCAGTGTGCAGCCAAACAGGGCAGAGAGCGCGCCTGCCGCCGCGGAACCGACGATACAGCTCGGGATGACCTGCAGGGGATGACCTGCGGCGTAGGGGATAGCGCCTTCCGTGATGAACGAAAGACCCATGATAAAGTTAACGGGACCGTTCTTTCTCTCGTCAGCCGACCATCTGTTCTTGAAGATGGTGGTGGAGAGGGCGATGGCGATGGGGGGAACCATACCGCCGATCATAACGGCTGCCATGATCATATAGGTTGCGTTGTTGGGAGAATTCGCGAGCAGACCGGCCGCGGTAACATAAGCTGCCTTGTTGAACGGGCCGCCCATATCGATCGCCATCATGCTTGCGAGCAGAGCGCAGAGAGGAACGATCAAAGCGGGGTTCTTGGACATTTCGGTAACGCCGTTGGTCATACCGGTATTGATCAGACCCATGATGGGGTTGACAGCGCACATCATTACGCCGACGATTCCCAGTCCGGCGAGGGGATAGATCAGAACGGGCTTGATGCCTTCGAGAGCGCGCGGCAGATTGTCGCAGAGCTTTTCGAGCATTTTCATCAGCCAGCCGGCGAGGAAGCCTGCGAGCAGAGCGCCGAGGAAACCGGAAACGGAGGTGCTGTCGCCGCCGGGCGCCGCAAAGGTGGAGCCGACTGCAGCAAGGGAGCCGCCGACAATACCGACCAGCAAGCCGGGACGGTCGGCAATGGACATTGCGATAAAACCGGAGAGGATCGGGAGCATGAAGCCGAAGGCAGCGCCGCCGATTGCTTTGAACCACGCCGCGACGGGAGTGGCAGAACCGAAGTTGCCGTCCTGCGGCGCGCCCATTGCCGCGTCGATCAGGAAGGCGATGGCGATAAAGATACCGCCAGCTACAACGAACGGAAGCATATGCGATACGCCGTTCATCAGGTGCTTATAGAGCTTGCGTCCGAAGCTCTCGTTGTCGGCAGGACCCGCAGAAGCGCTTGCCGCCTTGTCGGAGTGGAACACGGGAGCCTCGCCGTTGATGATCTTGTTGATCAGTTCCTCGGGCTTGTGGATACCGTCGGCAACCTTGGTGGAGTATACGGGCTTTCCGTTGAAGCGCGCGGTCTCCACGCTCTTGTCCGCAGCGATGATAATTCCGTCGCAGCCCGCGATTTCTTCGGCGGTCAATACGTTCTTTGCGCCGCCCGAGCCGTTGGTCTCTACCTTGATGGTGATGCCCATCTGTTCGCCTGCCTTGGCAAGAGCCTCCGCTGCCATATAGGTGTGGGCGATACCTGTGGGACAAGCCGTTACCGCGAGTACCCTGTAGCCGCTGCTCTGCGCGGGAGCCGCTTCCTTTACCTCATCGGGGAACTGCACGGATTCCTGATCGTCGATGACCTTCAGGAACTCTTCGGGCGTCTTTGCCGCCTTCAGTTTTGCGGTGAAGTCCTCGTGCATCAGCATCTGCATCAGTCTTGCGAGAACCTCGAGGTGAACATCGCCGTCAGTGGTCGCCGCAATCATGAAAATCAGCTTGCAGGGCGCTCCGTCGGGAGACTCATAGTCCACGCCGCCGGGAACGGTGATGGCGGTAAGGGCGGGAGCCTTGACAGCTTCGCTTTTGGCGTGGGGGATAGCGACCTCCATGCCGATAGCGGTGGTTCCCATTCCCTCACGGGCGAGGATGCCGTCCTTGTAGGCTGAGACGTCCTTCAGGTTGCCGCACTTTTGATGAAGGTTGACCAACAGGTCAATCGCTTCGCGTTTACTGCCGGGGGTTGCGCCGATGGATATGCCTTGTTTTTTGAGCAAATCGGTGATACGCATAATATGCCTCCTTTTATTGTGAATTGAATTTCTCCAATAGCTCTTCTATTTTTTCTTTGGTAGCGAGTCCCGCGAGGAACGCGGTCGCGTTGCCGCAAACGCTGCCGAGCTTGAGTGCGTAGGCATAGTCGTGGGTTTTTTCATAGCCCGCGATAAAGCCGGCTACCATCGAGTCGCCAGAGCCGACGGTGTTGATGACCTTTTCCTTGAGAACGCCCGCTTTATGCTTCTTGCCGTATTCGTCGATCAGCATCGCGCCTTCTCCGCCGAGGGAGATGAGCACGTTCTGCGCACCCATTTTTTGCAGTTCCTTGGCGTATTTTTCGATGTCGTCCTCCGTCTTGACCTCCGCTTCAAAGATTTCCGAAAGTTCCTGACGGTTGGGCTTGATCATGAAGGGCTTGTATTTGAGAGAGTTGACCAGCAGCTGCCGGGTGGCGTCTACAACGATTCTCACCTTCTTGTGACGGATCCTCTCCATCATGGTTTCATAAACGTTGTCGGGCATGGTGTTGGGAATACTTCCCGCGAGAACCAGAGTGTCTCCCGTTGAGATCCTGTCGATCTTCTGGAGCAGCCTCTCCAGCTCTCTCTCGTCGATGTGGGGACCCTGACAGTTGATCTCGGTTTCCTCTCCCGCCTTGATCTTGATGTTGATGCGCGAGATGCCGTGCTTGAGCTTGATGAAATCGGTGATGATCCTGTCGTTTCGGATGCCCTTTTCGATCGCCTCGCCCGTGAAGCCCGCCACAAATCCGTAGGCGGTGCTGTCGATGTCCAGCTCGGCGAGGACGCAGGAAACATTGATTCCCTTGCCTCCGTAGTAATACTCCTCGCTTGTTGTACGGTTGGTGATACCGTTTACCAGCTTGTCGAGTCTGACGATGTAGTCGATCGACGGATTGAGCGTTACGGTATAAATCACTTCATGACCTCCTTTATTACAGTAGCATTGATAAATCTATTGTCGGGTGTTTTGTCCGTGATAATGCAGCACTGCCGAAGCTGCGCGAAGGTGACGGAAAAAACACGCCTGAATTTGGTGTGATCCGCGAGAACGAACGCCATGTAGCTGGTTCTGACAGCGGCCTCTTTAATTCTCGCCTCGTCGATGTCGGGAGTAGTGAAGCCCGACTTGATGTCGATGCCGTTAGTGCCCATGAACGCTTTTGAAAAATTCAGTCCTTTGAGATGAGCAATTCCCTCGGCGCCGACTACGGCTTCCGTCAAGGGTTTGATTTTTCCCCCGAGAATATAGGCGTTCAGACCCTTCTGAATCAGCTTTCTCGCGTGAGTAATGCCGTTTGTGACGTAGGTCGCCCTGTCGTTTTCAATGAAATCGATCAGACGTGAGGTAGTGGTTCCCGCATCGATGTAGATAAAATCGTTATCATTGATCAAACCCGCGCAATACCGCGCAATCTCGGTTTTTTCCTCATACATCAGGTGCTCGCGGTCGCTGACGTTGTCCTCCAGCATTCCGACCGGGCGGGACACGGAGGTAGCGCCCCCGTAGACCTTTTTTATCCTTCCCATCTCGTCGAGAACGTTCAGATCTCTTCTGATGGTGGATTCCGAGGTGCCCAACAGCTGAGCCAGCTCTACAACGGTTACGGCGTTTCTTTCGTTTACGATGTCTGTAATCAGTTGATATCTTTCCTCGGTGAGCATATTCAATCACCTCATGCTCCCATTATAGCACACAAAATGCCAAAGTCAAGCAGAATCAATCATTTACCCTTAAAAAATTATTGACAGAGTGAAATCTATTTGTATAGTATGTCGTAAATTTCCAAATTAGAATCATTTCCGAGCCGTTGCCTGAGAAAGAGAAAAAGCCCTCCCGACAGGGGAGGGCGCGGAAGGGGTATGAATGATACTAAGGAAGCAAATGACCGGCGGAGCAATAGAGGCGGTACCACTCGTCTCTGGTGAGCGTGATATCGGAAGCGGCGGCGATTTCCTTGATGCGGTCAAAGTTCATGGTTCCCGCGATCGTTTGTATCCTCGAGGGGTGGCGCAGGATCCATGCCGCTGCGATGGCGGTTTTTGTGGTATTGTACTTGGCGCTGATCTCTCCGAGCGCCCAGTTGAGGTCGGGATAGGTTTCGTTGCTGTCTACGAAGGAGCCGTTTTTGCCGCGGAAAGGCGCCCAAGCCTGCACGGTGATATTGTGGAGGCGGCAGTAGTCGAGCAGGTCGCCGTTGCGGTCGGCGCCGCCCTCGGTAATCATATTCGCTTCGATTCCCGTGGAAATCAGGCTGGAATAGGGGATACTGAACCGCATTTGGTTGGCGTGGATCTCCTGTCTGACGCAGGTTTTCAGCAGCTCGATCTGAGAGGGGCGGTGGTTGGATACGCCGAAGTAGCGCACCTTTCCCTTTGTTTCCAGCTCGTCAAAGGCTTTCGCGACCTCTTCGGGCTCGCAGAGCGCGTCGGGACGGTGCAGCAGGAGAATGTCAATGTATTCCGTGCCGAGCCGCTCAAGAATGCCGTCCACGGAACGGATGATATGCTCATAGGAAAAATCATAGCGCATTCCGCGAACGATGCCGCACTTTGACTGGATTATCATCTTTTCGCGGGGAATCCCGGCTTCCTTCCACGCTTCGCCGAAAAGACGCTCGCATTCCCCGTCGGCGTAGACGTCCGCGTGGTCAAAAAAGTTGATGCCCAGCTCCATGCAGTGGTGAATATAGTAGGGGATAGCGATCTTGTCCATTTTGATCATGCGCATACAGCCCAGACCGATGACGGGGACATCGAGCCGGGAGCTGCCGAATTTTACTGTTTTCATATTTGCCGTCTCCTTTTCATATATGTATACTACGTAACAGGTATGAGGTTTAGCCGGTGACAACCTCGCCCGGCAGGGGCGTTTTCTTTGACTGTCTCTGCAATTCGTTCAAATTTATTCCCTGTTTCTATTTATTTTTATTATATATTGCCGCTGAACGCAAGTCAATTGTCAATTTGGCTTTTTCATACAAATTTTGAAATTTCTTTTTCGTTTTTATTCATTTCACTTGACAAATGGAAGGGTGGACGGTATAATAATACAAGAGT
>ONSE01000013.1 GCA_900320415.1 uncultured Eubacteriales bacterium | reverse complement strand
CGAGGCCGTGAGCGTCCTTGGGGAAGTGGGCGGGAACCCAGTCGAGGATAACGCCGATGCCCTCCTGGTGCGCCTTGTCGATGAAATACATCAGATCCTTCGGCTCGCCGTAGCGCGAGGTGGCGGCATAGTAGCCGGTGCACTGGTAGCCCCAGCTGCCGTCGAAGGGATATTCGGTCAGGGGCATGAACTCGATGTGGGTGTAGCCCATATCCTTGACGTAAGGAATCAGCTCGTCCGCCAGCTTGCGGTAGCCGAAGAAGTTGCCGTCGTCATATTTGCGCCATGAGCCCGCGTTGACCTCGTAGACGTTGATCGGTCTGCTCTTGTGGGGATGCGCGTTCTTGAACTCGTACCACGCCGCGTCGTTCCACTCGTAGCCATAGATATGATAGGTGCGCGAAGCGTTGTCGGGTCTGGTCTGGCAATGGAACGCGAAGGGATCGGTCTTCATCACGCGGTCATTCCAGGGAGTCTCTACGCAGTACTTGTAGCAGCAGAATTCCCAAAGTCCCTCCACAAACAGTTCCCAAACGCCCGAATCCGAAATGCGGTACATGAAATTCGCGTCGGGGTTCCACTCGTTGAAATCACCGACAACCGATACGGACTTCGCGTTCGGCGCCCATACTCTGAAAACAACGCCCTGACGGCCGTCCCAGTTTTCAAAGTGGGAACCCAGGAAGTGATAGGCTCTGGCAGCCTCACCCTGCAAAAATTGTTCCAGGGGGGGTCTTGTGTCATCAATTGAAAAAGCCATAGTATACCTCTTTTCATAGTTTTTTACAGAGTTCTTGCCAATAGATATTCCAAGATATTCTATATTTACTATTATAATGTATTTTCACAAATATACAAGAGGAAATTTTGATTTTCTGTAAATATTTTTTGAACAATTTGCGCCCGCCGCCGCAATATTGTCACAATGCGGTGTCAGGGCGGAGGATTTTTGTGCAGAAATCCGTACCCGCGGGTTTGATCTCCTCATAGGCGAGGGCGGCGAGATCGGCCGCGCGGATATCCAGGCGCAGGTATTCGCTGTTTCTGCCGTTTTCGCGCAGGCTTTTGGCGGGGGAGGTGATGATCTCGCCGCGGCAGGAGCAGAGAAGTCCCGCGCCGCGGTCACTGAAGCCGAGGACGCGCACATAATCCCATTCCCCCGTCTGCAGCCGCTCGGTGACGCCCAGAAGGGCGCAGGCGAGGATCCGCCGCAGGCGCGCGTGGGTGTAGCGCTTTGTCTTGACGCTCCCGAGCAGCTCCTCCACGCTGCCGCAGCGTCGCGCCGCCTCGAGGATGCGGTTCTCCAGTCCCTCGCCCACGTCGGGCAGGGCGCGCAGCTCTTCGGCGGTCATCGTCCGCAGCCTGTACAGGATCGCCCTGTCGAGCAGCTCCGGGCGTGTGATGCTCCCGGGGATCTCGGGCAGATAGCGGGAGACGTCCGCGCCCGTTCTGAGCATTTCACGGATGCGGGAGGCGGAGGCATATCTGCCGCTGACCTCGGCGCTGTCGTGGGAGACGCCCTGCCGCCTGACGGGAAGCGGCCGGATGGAGGTGCCGCGCAGCGCTCTGAGGTACTCCACCGCGAGGATATTGTTCGGCGAGGAGACCGCCGCCGCGATGTCGTCGCCGTAAACCTCCCTGACCGCCGCCTCCACGGCGTGCGGATAGCAGCCGCCGCGCTTCATCTCCTCCGCGACGAGGGCGTTGACCCTCTCGCTGCGAAGGGCGTTCGCGGCGGTTTCGAGGACGCGCAGATCCTCGGTCTCGCTGCCGAAGGCGAGGGTGTCCACGCAGGCGAAGGACTTCGCGACCCTTACGCCTCCCTCGGCGAACCGCTGCGCGTTCGCCACGGCACAGACGGCAGGCAGCTCCGCCACCACGTCCGCGCCGCCGCGCAGGGCTGCCCCTGCCCGCGTGTATTTGTCCGTCACCGCCGCCTCGCCGCGCTGTGTGAAGCTGCCGCTCATCACCGCGATCAGCTCGCCGCCCGTCAGCAGCTTCGCTGTGCGGAAAAGATATTCATGTCCGTTGTGAAAAGGATTACATTCGCAGATTACCGCTGTCGCCATACCTATCCTCCCGCGCCCCCCGGCGCCTCTGTTCTCATTTCCGTAAAAAATTACCCGAAAAAATGAATAATTTTGCAAAAAAGGCTTGCAAAATCGCCTGTTATCATGTATGATATATGAGTATATTTGTGTATATTATATATGATAAACTGTCTAAAATCAACAGTAAATGAAGGGATCGATAAAAATGAAAGTTTTAGTTATCAACGCGGGCAGCTCTTCTCTGAAGTATCAGCTGATCGACATGACCGACGAAAGCGTGCTCGCCAAGGGCAACTGCGAAAGAATCGGCACGGACGGCGCCTTTATCGGCTTCAAGACCCCCGACGGCGGCAAGGTAGAGCGTCCCGCCGAGATGAAGAACCACACACAGGCGTTTGAGGCTGTCAAGGACGCGCTTCTCGACGCGGAGTACGGCGCGATCAAGGACCTCTCCGAGGTTTCCGCCATCGGCCACAGAGTCGTACAGGGCGGCTCCTACTTCGACCGCAGCGTGCTGATCGACGACGACGTCATCGCGAAGATCAAGGAGCTCTCTCCTCTCGCTCCCCTGCACAATCCCGCTCACATCCAGGGCATCGACGCCTGCACCGCCGTATTCGGCAAGGACGTTCCCCAGGTCGCCGTTTTTGACACCGCGTTCCATCAGACCATGCCCGAAAAGGCGTATATGTACGCCGTTCCCTATGAGTACTACGAGAAATACAGCGTGAGAAAGTACGGCTTCCACGGCACCTCTCACCGCTATGTCAGCGCGAAGATGGCTGAGCTGATGGGCAAGCCCATCGAGGAAACCAAAATCATCACCTGCCACATCGGCAACGGCTCCTCCATCACAGCGATCGACGGCGGCAAGGTTATCGACACCACCATGGGTCTGACTCCCCTGGGCGGCTTTTTGATGGGCACCCGCTCCGGCTCCCTCGATCCCTCCGTTGTCACCTTCATCGCGGAGAAGGAGGGCTTCACTCCCCAGCAGATGTCCGACCTGCTCAACAAGAAGTCCGGTCTGCTCGGCGTTTCGGGCGTTTCCTCCGATGACCGCGACGTCACCGCCGCGGAGAAGGCAGGCAACCACCGCGCCAAGCTCGCTCACGATATGCTCTACTATCAGATCGCGCAGTACATCGGCAGCTTCTATGTGGCTCTCGGCGGCTGCGACGCGATCGTGTTCACCGCGGGCCTCGGCGAGAACCAGCCCTGCCTGCGCGAGGGCGTTTGCAATTACCTCGGCTGCATCGGCGTAAAGCTCGACAAGGACGCCAACAACAACATGATCCACGGCAGACAGGGAACCCTCACCGCTCCCGATTCCAAGATCCGTGTGGAGCTGATCGCCACCGACGAGGAAATGGTTATCGCCAGAGATACCAGAGATATCGTTTCCGCTCTGTAATTGAATCCGCTTTTTACGAAAGGACGGGCTTTGCCCGTCCTTTTTTGCGGCCGGCGGTCAGTGAATGTGACCGGAAGCGTTTGTGCCGACAGCTCCAAACTCCGCTCTCCCCTCTTCCCATCGGGGCGGTTTTGTGCTATAATGGAAAGCAATGGAAAGCAAT
>ONSE01000084.1 GCA_900320415.1 uncultured Eubacteriales bacterium | reverse complement strand
CGATAAGCGTTCATCAGACTCGCACCAATCCCCTTGCCCTGGGAATCGTTTCCGTCAAAAATACCACGCCGCTTCAATCCCCGGAATGACAGTGAGAAACTATGTTTTGTTTTATTCACTGACCCTGACCACTGAACACCCTGATCGCTGCACCGTTTCACGTGAAACATTTGCATTTATTTTACAAAAGGACTTCAAAAACAACCCGACCTGTGATATAATGATACTGTTATTTCATTATTTTATAAGAAGGAAGTGGACAGACCTTTTGGCTAAGATCATCGCTATATCCAATCAGAAGGGCGGCGTCGGAAAGACCACTACTGCCGTCAATCTCGCGGCGTGTCTGGGAAGCCTTGGAAGGAAGGTGCTTCTCGTTGACGCTGACCCGCAGGGCAACGCCACCAGCGGCGTCGCTATCGACAAAAGCAAGGTGAAGGTGTCTACATATAACATTCTGGTGGACAATGCCAAGGCGGAGGAGTGTGTGCTCACGACTCCCTATCAGAATCTACACATACTTCCCTCCAGCCTCAGCCTCGCGGCGGCGGAGCTGGAAATCGCCGAAAAGCCGCACAGGGAGGCGCTGCTGAAAAACTCGATCCTTCCCATCAAACAATACTACGACTACATCATCATCGACTGCCCGCCCTCTCTCGGACTGATCACCGCGAACGCGCTCACGCTGGCGGACACCTTTATCGTCCCGATTCAGTGCGAATACTACGCGCTGGAGGGACTGTCCCAGCTGATGAGCACCGTGCGGAGAATCAAGCGCCACTACAATCCGTCCATTGATCTGGAGGGTGTGCTGCTGACGATGTATGACGGCAGACTCAACCTCACCCAGCAGGTGGTGGAGGAGGTCAAGAAATTCTTCCCCGGCAAGGTATTCGGAACGGTCGTATCCCGCGGAGTAAGACTCTCCGAGGCGCCGTCCTTCGGAATGCCCGTCATCTACTACGACAAGAACTGCAAGGGCAGCATCGCCTACATGGAGCTCGCCAAGGAAATCATCGCAAAGGAGAAACGCTGATGGCAAAAAAACTCGGCGGTTTGGGCAAGGGTCTGAACGCCATTTTCATCGAGAATGACAGCGAAAAGGGCGACGGCGCTGTCAGTGTAAAAATCTCGGACATTGAGCCGAACCGCTCGCAGCCGCGTAAATCGTTTGACGAGCAGTCTTTGAGCGAGCTGGCGGAAAGTATTTCCGCGCACGGTCTGCTGCAGCCGCTTCTTGTCCGTCCTCTCCCTCTCGGCGGCTATGAGATCGTTGCGGGAGAGAGACGCTACCGCGCCTGCCGCATGGCGGGGCTGACGGAGGTGCCCGTGATCATCCGCGAGCTGACCGAAGCGGAGACCATGGAGCTGGCGCTGATAGAAAACCTCCAGCGCGAGGATCTATCTCCTCTCGAGGAGGCGGAGGGCTACAGCGTGCTCATGAGCGAGCACAGCTTCACGCAGGAGGAGATCGCGCGGTCGATGGGAAAATCCCGTCCCGCCATCGCCAACGCCCTGCGCCTTTTAAAACTTCCCGAAAGCGTGCGCGAGCTGCTGCGCGAGGAGAAGATCTCGGCAGGTCACGCGAGAGCGCTGCTGACGCTCGGCAGTGAGGAGGAGATGCTCGCCGTTGCGGACGAGATCATCAAAAAAGACTTGTCCGTACGCCAGACCGAGGCGCTTTGCAAGAAGCCGGTCAGGGTCAAAACAGAGCAGAAGCCCGAGAAGCAGCCGACCTTCTACAAGATGGTGGAGCTGGCGCTCAACGAGAGCCTGGGCAGAAAAATCAGCGTCACCAAGAACAAGAACCGTGAGGGCGGCGTGCTGCAGATCGAATTTTATTCCGACGAGGAACTGACAGAGTTATCAAATCTTTTACATAAGGAGCAAGAAAATGATTGATATTAAGTTTTTACGCGAAAACCCCGACGCGGTCAAAGAGAACATCAAGAAAAAGTTCCAGGACCACAAGCTCGCGCTGGTTGACGAGGTGATTGCACTGGACGCGGAGAGTCGCGCGGCAAAGCAGGCGGCAGACGAGCTTCGCTCAAAGCGCAATAAAATCTCGAAGCAGATCGGCGCGCTGATGGCGCAGGGCAAGAGGGAAGAGGGCTTGGCTCTCAAGGAAGAGGTCACCAGGCAGGCGGAGGAGCTTGCGGCGTTTGAGGCAAAGGAAACCGAGCTGAGCGCGAAGGTGACGGAGATCATGATGCAGATTCCTCAGATCATCGATCCCTCTGTCCCCATCGGCAAGGACGATTCCCAGAATGTGGAGATTGAGCGTTTCGGCGAGCCCTTTGTTCCCGATTTTGAAGTCCCTTACCACACCGAAATTATGGAGAAGCTCAACGGCATCGACCTCGACTCAGCGAGAAAAGTAGCCGGCAACGGCTTCTACTATCTCATGGGCGACATCGCGAGACTTCACAGCGCGGTGATTTCCTACGCGAGAGACTTCATGATTGACAGGGGCTTCACCTACTGTGTGCCGCCCTTTATGATCCGCTCCAACGTTGTCACAGGCGTTATGAGCTTTGCGGAGATGGACTCCATGATGTACAAGATCGAGGGAGAGGACCTCTATCTCATCGGCACCAGCGAGCACTCCATGATCGGTAAATTCATTGACACGATCAATCCCGAGGATACCCTGCCTCAGACCCTCACCAGCTACTCACCCTGCTTCCGCAAGGAGAAGGGCGCTCACGGCATTGAGGAGAGAGGCGTGTACCGCATCCATCAGTTTGAGAAGCAGGAGATGATCGTCGTCTGCAAGCCCGAGGACAGCAAGATGTGGTTCGACAAGCTCTGGCAGAACACCGTAGATCTCTTCCGCTCCATGGATATCCCCGTGAGGACCCTTGAGTGCTGCTCGGGAGATCTCGCTGATCTGAAGGTACGTTCCCTCGACGTTGAGGCATGGTCGCCCCGTCAGAAGAAGTATTTCGAGGTAGGCTCCTGTTCCAACCTCGGAGACGCGCAGGCGAGACGTCTGAAGATCAGAGTATCGGGAAAGAACGGCAAGTACTTTGCCCACACCCTCAACAACACGGTCGTCGCTCCTCCGAGAATGCTTATCGCGTTCCTCGAGAACAACCTCAACGAGGACGGCACCATCAGAATTCCCGAGGCGCTCAGACCTTACATGGGCGGCAAGGAGATTATCGGCTGAAATCAATCATTATATTACAGGGAGGAAATGAAGTATGTTTTGTGAGAAATGCGGAGCGAGTATCGCTCCCAACGAGCAGTTTTGCACGCGCTGCGGCTCTCCTGTGCCTGCTGCGCAGCAGCCCGTAAGAAAGCAGCCTGTGAACCAGCAGCCCGTGAACCAGCAGTACCAGAGACCGCAGTATCAGCAGCCGCAGTACCAGCAGCAGAGCCGTCAGAACCTTTATCAGCAGGCACCGCAGAAAAACGCCTATCCCGCTCCCGCCCCGCAGCAGCAGTCAAACGTCAACCTCGAGGAGCACGTTTCCGTCGGCGGATGGGTCGGCAGAATGTTCCTGATGATGATTCCGATCGTCAACATTGTTCTGTTGTTTGTCTGGGCATTCGGCGACACCAAGCAGTATTCGCTCAAGACCTGGGCGAAGGCGGAGCTGATCATGGTCGCCATCGGTATCGGTATCGGAATCCTTTTCGTGATTCTGTTAGTTGCTTTTGGATTCAATTTCTTAAATTTTCTCAAAAGCTCCGGCAGATATTATTAATTTGATAATATATATGGAAAAAGGAACGGTTT
>ONSE01000236.1 GCA_900320415.1 uncultured Eubacteriales bacterium | reverse complement strand
TTTCACGACGGGGTCTGGCACCTCTTCTATCAGTGGTGCCCCTGGGGCGCGGTTCACGGGCTGAAGTACTGGTACCACACCACCTCGGAGGATCTGGTGAGCTGGAAAAACGCGGGCGTCTGCATCCGCCCCGACACGGAATTTGACAACAAGGGCGCCTATTCCGGCTCCGCCCTGCCCACCGCGGATTCGGTCTACCTCTACTACACGGGCAACCACCGCGACGAGGACTGGACAAGAAGGCCCTACACCTGTCTGGTCGAGCTGAACGACGACGGCTCCGCGGCAAAGCTGCCGCCGCTCTTCGGCATGAACGAGGACTACACCGAGCACCAGCGCGACCCGAAAATCATTCATAACAAGGAAAACGGGAAATACTACATCGTCCTCGGCGCGCAGACCAAGGACAAAAGGGGCTGCATCCTCATCTATTCCTCCGACTCCGCCGCCGAGGGCTGGAGCTTCGCGGGAGAACTGAAGGTTCCCGGCTTTGAGGACTTCGGCGATATGTGGGAATGCCCGTCGATCGAGACCATCAGCGGCTACGATGTGCTGATCTTCTGTCCCCAGCACCTGACCCTTCCCGGAAGGGGCGGCTCCGTTCACCACAACGGCTACCTGCTGGGACATATGGACTGGGAGTCCCTCACCTTCACCCCCGACAACACGCGTTTCCATGTGCTGGACTTCGGCTTCGACTCCTACGCCGCCGAGTGCGCCGCCAATCCCGACGACAAAAACAAGGCGACGCTGGTCGCGTGGATGGGTCTGCCCGACGCGTCCTATCCCACCGACGAGGAGGAGTGGTCGGGCTGTCTGACCCTGCCCCGTGAGCTGCGCGTGAGAGACCGCCGCCTGATCCAGCAGCCGCTCGACGGACTGCGCGGGCTGCGCGGCGCGAAAATCGACCTCGAGTCCACCAACCTCCTGCCCCGCGTCTGCGAGCTGGAGCTCATCAGCAGAGGCGGCAGCCTTGATCTCCGTCTTTTCACCAAAGAGGACGGCAGCGGCGGTCTGACCATCTCCTATGACGACGGCGCGAAGGAGATCACCGTTGACCGCTCGGGACTGGAAAAGCGCTTCAATACCGCGCTCGGCGAGCAGCGCACCCGTCCCCTTCCGAAGGGACTCTTCCACCTGCGCATCTTCATCGACCGCAGCTCCGTCGAAATCTTTGTCAACGACGGCGACGCGGTGTTCTCCTCCCGTATCTTCCCGGTCAAGGGCGAGGAGCGGCTCTTCATTGACGGAGACGTCTCCACCCATCTCTGGGAGCTGAAAAAAGCGATGGAGGAGGATTTCTCCGTATGATACTGCTCCTTGATAAAAGCCCATAACAGCAGTTATGCGGAATTGAAAAAATCAGATATTCAAGGATCAGGATAAGGAACCTCTGATAATTCAATGTCGTGCAGAAGCGCGGAAGATTTATGGCAGAATATTGTCAAAGCTCCGCAGGAATACTGACGTATTTCAAGGAGTTTTGGCAAGATGATGCCGTGAAGATTCCGTGCTTATGCGCGGTAAGGAATTTTTAGAGGTTCCCTTTCTTCTTTCCCGCTTCGGGGAGGCGGCAGCCGATAGTCATACTTCACCCGAAAAACCAGGATCCGCTTTTCGGTTTGTCCGATCTCCTCCTCATCGGAGCCGTGTGCCGTTTCAAGATACAGTTCCCTTCCGTCAGGGCTTACAGAGAGCCTGTCGCACGGGCAGCCGCCCGCGGAAAACACGACCTTTCCTTCTCTTATATCAAGGATATGAAGTCCGAAATGATCCGCCCGGCAAATGAAATCAGTATAGAGTTTTTGGCTTTTGAGCGGCTCAGGGGCTTGAGATCGTAATCCCAGCGGTAAACCTCCTTCAGGTCGGGGCCGACAATGTAATCGGCTACCGCCTCGGGATGATCCTCCCAGGAATCGTCACTGTAGCAGTGACGGTTCACGTATTTTCTGTCTGTCCCGAAGGAAACCGCTATCCAATCCCCCTCGAGAAGAGAGGGATAAGCCTCTGCCGCGGCGGTATAAAAAATATCGTCCCTTCCCTCTGCTTCATATCCGTCGGAGAGATCTCTGACAACGCAGCTGCCGTCACAGCTGTAAATCACTGCTTTGGCGGCCGCGAACCTTTCCTCCCCCTTTATCATCGGGAGCAAAACAGGCGTTCCGTCCGGCTCAAACACCTTGATGACCGAACCGTCCTCCGTGTTTTTCCAGACCGCCCAGCGTCCGTTTTCCTGCCTGAGCACCTCATACGAGGAATCCACCGCGAAAGCGGGAAGCGTATCCCTCTCACCGGCGGGGAAGAAAGCAAAGTGCAAAACACTTTCACTTATATATCACGGCTTCTTCACAATATTTTTCTTTCTTTCACGTTTGTAAATTATTGCCGTGTTTTCCGCTTTCCCAAGCCATTTTATCAACTCGTGTTATTTCGTGTTTATGTTTTGGAGATATTGACGGAACGAAAACCGCGTGATATAATCAGTGCATTCAATAATGAGGGGGAATAAAATGAAGAGTGAAAACCAACAGAACGATTTTGTCGATGAAGGCACACTGAGAGAAACCATCCGGCAAAACATCAAGACCGTCATGCGCATCACGGGACTCAACCGCGCGCAATTCGCCGCCAAGACCGGTATCGCTCCTCCGACACTGACGGGCTACCTGAGTCCCAAGGAGACAAAAATCACCCCCGTGACCTTTCTGATGAACATCTGTATGATGGAGGAGGTGCGGCAGCTGGGGTTGGAGCTTACGATCAACGATCTGGTTTCCTCGGACTTAGATCCGATTATCAACATCAGCGGCGCCGCCGCGAAAAAGCCTGCCCATCACGATTTTATAGGGGCTTACGACTGCTACTTCTTTGACCAGTCCAAGCCCGTAACCGAGCGCGAGAGCCTG
>ONSE01000021.1 GCA_900320415.1 uncultured Eubacteriales bacterium | reverse complement strand
GGTTCGCGGTACTGCCAAAAGGAAGTTTTGAAAGGAGGAGAGTTATGGATATCCTGGAGCATATCTGGTCGGTTATCAAGACCATTCAGTTCCGCGACATCGTGGACATTCTCGCCATCGCGCTGATCATCTTCGGACTGTTCCGCCTGCTCCGAGACACACGGGCGATCCAGCTGCTCAAGGGAATCGCTCTCCTTTTCCTGATCTATTTTCTCTCGTCCATTTTTGAGCTTGTCATGCTGTCCACGCTGCTGCGCGCGTTTTTCGAGGCGGCGGTCGTCGTGATCGTCGTGATCTTCCAGCCCGAGATCCGCAAGGCTCTCGAGCAGATGGGACGCAACAAGGCGTGGAAACGGTACGCGGCGGGCTTTTTCAAGGGGTTCGGCAAGACCGACGAATGGAAGGAAGCGGTGCGCAAGTCCATTCTGGACGCGGCGGACACCTCGGTTCTGTTCTCGCGCTCCAAAACAGGCGCCCTGATGGTGTTCGAGAGGGAGACCATGCTCTCCGACATCGCCTCCACGGGCACGATCGTCAACGCGGACACCTCTGTCGCGCTTTTCGGCAATATCTTTTTCAACAAGGCGCCCCTGCATGACGGGGCGAGCATTATCCGCGACGGCAAGCTGTACGCGGCAGGCTGCATTCTGCCGCTTACCGACAACAAGACGGTTGACCAGAACCTCGGCACGCGTCACAGAGCGGCGCTCGGCATCAGCGAGCAGAGCGACTGTGTGGTGCTCGTTGTCAGCGAGGAGACGGGCGTGATTTCGCTCGCGGTCAACGGTGTCCTCCTGCGCGAATTCACCCGCGAGTCCCTTGTGAGCAAGCTCAGCGAGCTGCTGCTCGACGAGTTTGAGGAAGAGGAAACCAAGAACCGCAGGTTTA
Organism: uncultured Eubacteriales bacterium; assembly: GCA_900320415.1. Taxonomy (GTDB): domain Bacteria; phylum Bacillota; class Clostridia; order Oscillospirales; family Acutalibacteraceae; genus Ruminococcoides. The sequence goes on along the minus strand of ONSE01000021.1, from coordinate 2,628 downwards.
TGAGAGGGAGGAAAAAGGATTGAAAAAACAGTCGCTCTCTCAGAAACTTCTTTCAAAGAATTATGTCATCTTTATTTTCTCCGTGGTGATCTCCATCGCGATATGGTCGTACATGAGCCTTAACGCCTCGAACGACACCACGGTGACGATCAGCAATATTCCCATCCAGATGGAGCTGTCCGAAAGCACGCACGATCTGGGACTGCAGATTTTCACGGGTGAGGAACAGCCTGTCGCCTCCGTTACGGTGACGGGAAACCGCACGATCCTCGGCTCGGTGAAGGCCTCGGATTTCACCGTGACCGCCTCTGCGAATTCCGTGACGTCCTCGGGCTTCTTCACGCTTCCCGTTTCGGCGTCGAAGAAGAATCCCACCAGCAACTTCCAGATCACCAACTCCACACCCTCCAGCGTCACCGTCATGGTGGACTATTTCAAGGAGAGTGAGTTCCCGATACAGGATCAGATCTCCTTCAATGTGGAGGACGGCTACTACGGAGCGGTGTCCATGCCCTACACCAAGGTGAGCATCAGCGGCCCCCAGAGCGAGCTGATGAAGATCAACAAGGTGGCGGCGGTCGCCGAGGTGAGCGGCACGCTGACCGAATCCGCCGACGCGGAGGCGTCGATCGTGCTCTTTGACGAAAACGGCAACGAGCTTTCCACCAAGCTGCTCACCATGAACGTCAAGACGATGACGGTCAACATCAACGTCCTCAAGGAGAAGAACGTCAAGGTGGAGACGGGCTTCACCAACAAGCCCAGCGGACTGGATCTGAGCAGCCTGACGGAGATTTATCCGTCGTCCATCCTGCTCGCGGGTCCGGAGGAGACGCTGAAAACCATTGTATCCGTCAAGACGGAGGCGATCGACTTCTCCACGCTGAGCAACGAGAAAAAGACCTTCAGCGCGCTCGCCATCAATATTCCCGAGAAGTGCAAGAACATCAGCAACAACGCCACCGCCAAGGTGACGCTTGACCTCAGCGGACTGAGCAAGAAGGAGTTCGACGTCGATACCTTCAAGGTCGAGGGACTCTCGGACGGCTACAAGGCGGAGGTCACCTCCAAGAGCATTTCCGTTATCGTCATCGGTCCCGAGTCCGAGCTGGACGATCTGAGCGCGGAGAAAATCACCGCGGCGATCGACGTTTCCGGCTCCACCCTCAAGACAGGCTCGGTGGAGATGCCCGTGACCTTCAAGTTCAGCGGCGTTTCGGGCTGCTGGGCGTACGGCACCTACCGCGCGAATCTCAATATCTCGGAGGATAAGTAACAACCAAAGCATAGTCAAAGAGGATGCCGTGTTCCGCGGCATCCTCTTTTTCACAGCCGTATCCTGTTTTTTGCCTGACGGAGCCTTGCCGTGTGAAGGTCCGTGTCATTGTGATAATTCACGCTCTGCGCCAGCCCGACCGCCGCCAGCACACTCAGCAGGGAGCTGCCGCCCGCGCTGAAGAACGGCAGGGTCACGCCGATGACAGGCAGGAACCCGAGCACCATCCCGAGGTTGATGACCGCCTGCGAGGCGATGAGGGCGAACACGCCGCAGCAGACGCATCTGCCGCAAAAGTCGCGTGTCAGCCGCATCGCGCGCAGGATGCGGAGGAGGATCCACAGCAGGAGCAGGAGGATCGGCAGACAGCCGAAGAAGCCCAGCTCCTCGCCCGCGACGGTCAGGATAAAGTCGTTTTCCTGCTCGGGCACGATGCCGCAGCCGACTCTCGCGCCATGAAACAGACCGCTCCCGTACAGTTCACCGCACGCGAGGGAGAGCTTTGCCTGGTACTGCTGCCAGCCGTAGTTGGTCATGGCGCTGCCGTCCGGGTCGAAGAGCGCCGAAAGCCTGCTGCGCTGCTCGCCGTTGAGAAAGAACGCCCACAGCAGCGGCAGTCCCGCGAGAAGTCCGCCGCCGAGAACGGCAAAGCAGCGGCGCGGGATTCCCGCGGCTGACGCCATCGCCGCCGCCATCAGCAGAAAGATCAGCGCGGCGCCGTCGTCGCCCTGCAAATGGATTGCGGCGACAGGGAGGAGGACGTGCGCCGCAAGGCTCATCACGCCCCAAGGGCGGCGCAGTGCGTTTTTGCCGCGCAGTACGCTCAGATGCTTCGCGAAGGTGAGAATGAAGCAGAGCTTTACGAATTCCGAGGGCTGCACCGTCAGCCCCAGCGGCAGCACCAGCCAGGCGGTGTCGTCGGTGCCGCTCACGCGCATACCGAAGAGGAAAACCGCCGCCGTCAGCAGCAGTGCCGCGCCCGCCGCGATGTACCACCTGTCCGCGAGGCAGCGGTAATCCGCCTTTCCCAGAAGGACGGCAAGCGCCAGTCCCGCCGCCGCTGCCGCGAGCTGCGGACGCAGGTAGTTGTAATCGCCCGACCGCTGCATACTCGCGATCAGCAGACAGCCGAACAGCACCGCCGCGCAGACCGATAGCCACAGCGCCGCGTCGGTTCTTCTCCAAAAAACCGCTGTTTCCTTCATGTTTTCATCTCCTTTATGGGAATCTCTAATAATTCAATGTCGTGCAGAAGTGCGGAAGATTTTTGACAAAATTATGCCGTGAAGATTTCGTGCTTATGCGCGGTAAGGAATTTTTAGAGGTTCCCTTATGTTCATTGCCATTATTAT
>ONSE01000003.1 GCA_900320415.1 uncultured Eubacteriales bacterium | reverse complement strand
GAGGGCGTCCCTGTCCTCACGGATTTCACCGCGCACGGTCGAACCGATGTGCATAACGTGGGAATAGCGCTCAACGGAGTGGAGCTTCTCAACCTTCACTGTGCCGAAGCGGCTGATTTTCCCGAGGTCGTTGCGGCCCAGATCCACCAGCATATTGTGCTCGGCAAGCTCCTTTTCGTCGGCGAGCAGCTCTTTTTCGAGAGCGATATCCTCCGCCTCCGTCTTTCCCCTCGGACGGGTGCCCGCCAGCGGGAAGGTGTGGAGCACGCCGTTCTCGAGCTTTACGAGCGTTTCGGGAGAGGCGCCTGCCACCTCTACGTCGGTGCCCGAGAAATAGAACATATACGGAGAGGGGTTGATCGTTCGCAGCACGCGGTAGGTATTGAGCAAGCTACCCTCAAAGGGAGCGCTCAGACGGTTAGAAAGAACGATCTGGAAGATGTCTCCCTCGCGGATATGGTTCTTCGCCTTCTCCACCATCGCGCAGTACGCGCTTTTGTCAAACAGCGGCGTGACCTCTCCGCAAAGCCTGCCGCCCTTTTCCTGCGCTTTTTTACCGTTTTTCAGCAGCCCGGCAAGCTGCGTCAGCTCCGCCGACGCCTTTTGGTAACCGCCCTCGATGTCCCTGAGCTTCATGTTGACAATCAGGATGATTTTCTGCCTGACGTTGTCAAAAGCGATTACCTTGTCGAAAAGCATGACGTCAACATCCTTGAACGCCTCGCTGTCCTCCACCTCGCACCTGACGCGCGGCTCACTGTAGCCGAGGTAATCATAGGAAAAATATCCCACCAGACCGCCTGTGAAGGGCGGCAAGCCCTGCAAGCGGGGACTTCTGTACTCCGCGAGAAGCTGCCGCAGATAAGCCGACGGATTGTCGGTCAGGATCTGCAGATCACCCGCCTTCATCTTGCCGTCAATGCAGGTGATTTCCATCTTTGGGTCGTAGCCGAGGAAGGTGTAGCGTCCCCAGCGTTCGTTTGCCTGCGCGGATTCCAGCATATAGCAGTGCGTGGAAACCGCCTTGAGCACCCTCATGGTTTCAATCGGTGTGGTGAAGTCCGAGAGAATCTCGCAGCTCAGCGGTACGACATCGTATCTGCCGTCCGCGGCAAGCTCCCTGACCTCTTCGAGCGTCGGGTAAATTTTCATCTTACATTCCTCCCATAATACAAACAAAAACGCCCTTAACAGAACAATGCTGCTCTGTTAAGGACGAATAAAAACTATCCGCGGTGCCACCTTACATTCACGGTAAAAGCCGTGCGCTTAGCAGGATACCAACATATCCCCGGCAAATGACGTCTGCCTGCAACGTCGCAGAATACTCCGAAACAATTTCGTTTGACTGCGCCCTCAGCGGTCCATTTGACAACTTGTTTCTCGCCCGACTCTCAGCGCCGCAGGCTCTCTGTAGAGGCATGATTGCCGTTATCTCCGCTTCAACGGTTTTAATATTAAGTTGTATGCATTATATCACGCCGCACACCGGTTGTCAATAGTTTTTTAGCGGAAAGGCGAATTCATTTTTCTTAAAAAGAATCTTCACTACACCTTCCGGGACGCAAGCGCAGGTGTGTCCTGTGTTGCTTTCATGCGGAAATGCTATCACGCGGGGATAAACGGCAGCTCATACTCGTCGTAATGAATCACTTTCCCGATTTCGCAGGGGTTGCCAAACTCAGCGAGATAACGCTGAATTTCGGTTGCGTCGGAAATATCCAGGTTATTGCCCGATACATTTCCGCGCCTTTTCACTCCTCCATTAGAGTCAGGTTTTATCTGCGCAAGAACCAGCTGAATCTCGGTCGCGTCATCAATGGAGATTTCTCCGTCACCATTCGCGTCGCCGCGGAGGTAGGTGCTGCTTGCCGCCGCCGAAAAAGCTGCCGCCGTAATCAACACGGCTGCCGCTAATAACGAACAAAGGATTTTTTTCATCGCTATTGTCTCCTTTCAGAATTATAAGGATCTCATCCCATCTCTGTAATTATAACATATAATCATTGCAAAAGCACGACATTATTTCTGTTTTTTGATTTTTTATGTAGAATATTTTGAAGAACGAAAAGGATATTCTGTTCAAAGTGTCTGCCATTTTCCACAAAGATACAATAATGTTTATGTTTTCACTTGAAAAACGCGCTCTTTTGTGGTACTGTATGAGTACAAGGCTACCGATACCGCAGACCGCGCGAAATGTGACGGAACAGACGGTTCACGCCTCAAAAACAAGGAAAAGGGTGATAGGTATGGATTTCAACATCAACACAAAACTGACCGATATTCTGGCAAAGTATCCCTGGCTTCCTGATGAGCTGGTGAAAATGGACAGCAGATTTCAAATCATCAAAACCCCCGTCGGCAAGATGATGATGAAGAACGCCACTGTGAAGGACGCCTGTGAAAAAACAGGAATGTCCGAGCAGGATCTGTTCGCACAGCTGCAAAAAATGATTCAGGAACACAAAGGATAAGTTCAAATCTGCCGTCAAAGCGTTGCTTTGACGGCTTTTTTCAACCGGCAGCTGAGAGATGCCTGCTCCTTGGCGGAGACAGAGTAATACTCACATCGAATCCCGCCGTCTTTTATTTTGCCAAACGTAAAAAAGCACCCCGAAGGATGCTCTTTATATGGCGGAGACGGCGTTCCTTTTGTTTGTTGGTTTGCTCCTGCCCCGCTTGCTGCGGTGTGCCGGGTTTCCTCAGACTTCCTGCTGCGCTCTCCCTAAAAACGCTCCCCCGGAGCGTTTTCACCCGGCTTTGCCGGGCACGGTCGCTTCGAATCCCGCCGTCTTTTTCCTTCAAAACCAAAAGCACCCGCAAGGGTGCTTTTGGTTTTGGCGGAGACGGCG
>ONSE01000270.1 GCA_900320415.1 uncultured Eubacteriales bacterium | reverse complement strand
TGTGATTTATGATACACCCGGCTCCAACTCTGATACCAACAAAAAGCATCTGGAAATTTTGGAGTCATCTCTTGACAGCCAGACAAATGCGCTGCCCGTATTTCTCACGACTCCGGACACCATGGACAGCACGGATAACGATAAACTGCTCTCGCTGATAGAGAAAACCGGAACGTCTCTGGATACTACCAATGCAATCATTGTTGTCAATAAATCGGACGAGAAGGGGGCGAATGCACTCAATAACAAAAAGGAAAAATGCGAGGATTTGAAGGTCACCAAATGGAAATCCACAAGGATTTACTTTTTGTCATCGATCATAGCCCTGGCCTCTAAGAAAATCAATCCTCACGATGAGGATTCATGGACAGACGAGGATAGCTTTGAGATTTTTGACGACAAATGCCGAAAGTATGAGTCGGGAGAAAGAAAGCTCTATCAGTACAATATCATCGACAAGAGCAAGGAGCTGGTATTGGGCGACAGAGAGCTGTCCGTGAGTGAACAGCTGTTTTACAACAGCGGTTTGGCTGGTATTGAGAGCGAAATATCCGATTATGCGTTGCGTTACGCCCATTATAATAAATGTATTCAGGCGGTTGATTATCTGGAGAAAGCGATTGTTTGCTGCTCAGATGAAATTGCCATCAAAGAAAAGGAGCTTCAAAACGAGCTGGATGATGTTTCCTGCCGTTTTGACGTCAAGAAACGCGTTTTGGTTGAAAAAATCGACGCAGAACGCTTGGAATTGCTGCATTTCGGGCTGATGAAATGCGAGAAGGAAATGAAAGAGCTCCTGAACAATTACAAGAAGGAGAAGGATTTAATCTACAACTATATTCCCTTTGACAACATCAAAAGCTCTAGGGATTTGAATATCTACAAAGATTTTGAAGAGCAGTGGAACAAGTACAAGCAGCTTGCAGAGTCGCTGCATTTTCAAAATGACTATGCTTTGTCAAAAATGCAAACATACGTCAAGAACAGATACAATATTCTTCTCAACGACTTTTCAAAGGAAGCAAACGAAATGCTGGAGCGGTTCTGGGATGACCGAACCGATGTGTTCCGCCGTATATGCTTGAAGGTTGTAATGGGGGAGGATTCTCTGACGAAAGAGCAGAAGGATATTTTGAATTCTGTCATTTTCGCGATGAACGATATGGAACAGGAGCGCGTGGAATTTGACCTTAGCGAAAACGGCGCGATCGACATGGGCTTGCTCCCGATTCTCGGCTTAAAGGATATCTATAACAACAGAAGGTGCTGTGAGAATTTGATCAGAGCGTTTGATAAGGTCGTCGAAAAGCGTATGACCGTTGTTAGGACAGAAAACGGTAGAAAGTTTGAAAAATGGACATCGGAGCTTGTGGGAAAAATAAAAACCGAGCTTTGCAAGTTCAATGCCGAATTACATGAGTTTGAAATCAAAATCACAGAGCTCAATGATGATATCCAAAACAAAAAAGCACATATGGAATTGATTGAACTCACACGGAAATATATAGCGGGACTGCTGAAGGTTCAGAACGCGGCGGAGGGTGAATAATGGCTGTTTTGGCTACGGTAAAAAACAAAATCGGCAAGACTCTCATTAAGGTTGCGGATAAGGGCGGCAACGTCATTGCTAAGGCGTCGGGTCTGACATCTGTGCAGCTTGAAAAAATCGAAAAGCAGCGCGAAAAATATCTCAGCGAAAAACCCGAGTTTGACGCGGAAGGAATCAAGCGGCTGCTTGGATCCTATGCGATCGAGGCGTATGAGGCGTATTTGCCTCAGATTGCATCTGTCTATCAACCAATTGCAATCGGAACTGAACAGGAAGAAACGGCGCTCAACAACCGTATCCGTTATTTTGAAATCACTAAATGGGTTTCCGATCCGACAGAGGATAATGTGGATAAGCTGACGAATATGTATCATGTTCTCAGCGAAGATGACTGCAATATCGCGCTGATTTACCACCGTAAACGAAAAGGCTGCAAGGTGTATTTCGCGGTTGTCAACAATCAATATAAGGATACGCCCTCAATTGCCAACGCGATGGAGGACAGGCTTACTGCGTCGGTCAAGGGCAATTTCCCCGGCGTGGAAATCAAAACAAGACAACGCGCTGGAGACGGCGTCGGCGTAATTTCCGAGCTGCGTGCGATCAGAAAATGTGCTGTGGCGGCGGTTTCGAATGTCGCGTCCGAAAAATCCGAAAAATTTGCCAGTCAGAGCATGGAAAAACTGCTTGACGGCATTGTGCCGCAAACGGAAAATGAGGAGTATACGATTGTTTTGCTTGCGACTCCCGTGACAGAACAGTTGGAAAGGAAAAACGCCCTAAGTGAGCTGTATTCGCAGTTAGCGCCTTTTGCGCAATGGCAGACGGGCTTTACCTATACTGAAACTACAGCGGAGGGTTCGTCTGCAACAATTGGAGCAAATCTCGGCGGCTCTGCAGGACGGCAGGTGGGCAATACCAACACAGTCGGAACAAACTCTTCGTCTACAACAGGCGTTTCGGACAGCTCGAGTCATACTGATACGGAAGGAACGGGAACGACAGATACTACTTCAAGAAGTGATGGAAAAAGTCATAGCAATGGAGAAAGTATTAGCCGGGCCGACACTGAAGGAACAAGCCATACTGAAAGCACTAACCAATCCGGAAATGTAATATTATATTCTACCGGAAAATCGAAAGGTGATACAAACAGCTCTGGTCACACTTATACAAAGGGATCAAATACTGTTGATGGCAATACAGTCACCGACACTGTCAGTAAAGCCGCCTCCGCTACAAGAAGCGTTGCCGATACTCTGGGTAAAACCAAAACCGCTTCCGATACGATCGGTAAAATGGCTTCTACAGCCCAAAATGTGGGATTCAGTTTAGGCGTTAATTTTGGTGCGAGCTTTGCCCGATCCTCCAACGTCACGGTCATGATGGGTAAAAACGATTCCATCACGCAGACCTTCGTCAATCATTCCGTGAAGAATACACTGGAGCTGTTAGAACGGCAGATAAAACGCATTGAAGCGAGCACAGCGCTCGGTATGTGGGATTTTTCCGCCTACTTTCTCTCGCAAAGTCCTGTGATTGTAAATAATGCCGCGCACATGTATCTTGCACTGACGCAGGGAAGGGAATCCTATCTTTCGCAGTCAGCGGTTAATATGTGGGTGCCAAACGAAAACAACGAAAAAGACATTATTCAAATTGTCGATTATTTGAAAATGCTGCAGCATCCTGAGTTTGAGCTGCGTGAGGAATTCGTAAACGACGATGAAAGCTGGCTGATGTACCCGCCGCATGTTAGCACAACTGTGAGCCTGACGGGAAAAGAGCTTGCCTATTCGCTCAATCTCCCTAAGAAATCCGTCAGCGGATTGCCTGTGCTCGAAAGCGTGGCGTTTGGCAGAGAGGTGCAGCGTTTCACGCCGCTGATTAGTAATGACGACACCATAAAAATCGGAAAGGTCTATCATATGCGCCGCGAGGAGAAAACTGCGGTTCGTCTGGATATCAACAGCCTTTGTTCCCACACATTCATCACAGGCTCGACGGGAACAGGTAAATCGAATATGATTTACCAGCTGCTCTATAAGCTCATGGATGAGGACAAAAAGTTTCTCGTTATCGAACCTGCAAAGGGCGAATACAAAAACGTTTTCGGCGGCATAGACGGCGTAAGTGTGTACGGAACCAATCCTATGATTACCGAGCTGTTGAAAATCAATCCCTTCTCCTTCCCTAAAAGCATCAGCGTATTGGAACACATTGACAGGTTGGTGGAAATATTCAACGCCTGCTGGCCGATGTACGCGGCTATGCCTGCTGTTCTCAAGGACGCGATTGAAAAAGCGTATAAAGACAAGGGCTGGGTTTTCTCGAATTATTCCTATTACAGCGAGGATTTTCCGACATTTTCCGATTTAATGAAAGCGTTGCCCGAGGTGATGGAAAATTCCCTGTATTCTACCGATACAAAAAGCGATTATCAGGGGGCGTTGATTACACGTGTGAAGTCGCTGACAAACGGAATCAACGGTGAAATCTTCTGCGCAAATGATGAAATCAGCGATGGAGATTTATTTGACAAAAATGTTATTGTGGACATAAGCCGTGTCGGTTCGATGGAAACGAAATCCCTTCTGATGGGTATTCTCGTAATGAAACTCCAAGAATATCGCCTGCACACGGGCAGGATGAACGCGGATCTCAGCCATGTAACGGTAATTGAGGAAGCGCATAATCTGTTGAGGAAAACGTCAATT
>ONSE01000022.1 GCA_900320415.1 uncultured Eubacteriales bacterium | reverse complement strand
AGCTCCAGGTTGCGGATCGCCCGGGCGACCGCGACGTTGAAGTTATGTCCGTGCTCGGTATATGTCCGCAGATCCGAGCTGAAATAATTGGTGCCGCCTCTGACATAGCCGTCCGCGCCCGCGATCGCGACGGAGCCGACGTTCATCTCCCTCAGCAGCGTCAGCAGCATCAGAAGGCTGTTGCAGCCCTCCTCGAAGGAGCCTGACAGGCGGTTGTAGTTGATATGGTAATCGATCTTCCCGGCGGGCAGATTGGACGTCGCGATCACCCTGCACGGAAAGCTGTCTATCTTTGAGAAACGCTTGTTGTTGCTGAAAAAGCCGTAGTCGCAGCGGTAATCGCCGGGAACAAAGTTCACCGCGATGACCGTCGGCTTCTCCTCCGCGGCAAAGCGCAGCACCTCGTCCCTGTGCGCGGTTATGGTCGCTCCCGGAGCGATCAGAAGGATATTTTTGCCCTCCAGCTCGCTTCTGAGCCTTTCTCTGTCGCCCTCGTCGTCGATGATGTTGTTCATAAACTCCTCGTAGAGCCTGTCCGCGTACGCCTTGTCGAAGGCGGTTTTCTTGCTGCGGTCGATCCGCGCGAGGATCGTGTCGATGTCGCGGTTCGTCAGATCGCCCTTGCCGAGGTAGTGCTCCGCGTAGTTGCGGTGCAGATTGAAGCGCGCCGAGAGGAAATAGGCGGGCGTATAGCCCCATTCCGTCTCGCCCTTCATGGGCGCGATGTGATCCTGGATCGCGTCCATCATAAAATCGATATCGTAATTCCTGTCAAAATACTCGTTGATGTAGTCGGCAATCAGCTCGATCGGCAGGTTGCCGGGAATTCTTCCCATTCCCATGAGGCTGCCGTCCACCGTGATCGCGCGGTTGAGGTGCTTGTCCAGGAACTTCTGCGCCAGGCTGAAGCTGAGCGACATATTCTCGTGCAGATGCAGCGCCACGCGGATGGAGCGGTCCATATTGTGGTCAACCAGACTGACGATTCTGTCCAGATCCCTGCGCTTCATGCTGCCGAAGGTATCGACGATCGAGAACTGGTAGGGATGGATCTCGTTGACACGGTCGATGATCCAGAGCAGCTGCTCGTCGGAATAGCCCATGATATTGATCGGGTTGATGCTGAGCTTGTAGCCCTTCTCCTTCACCTCGCGCGCGAACTCCATGCCCTCGGCAATGTCGTAGTCGTGCGCGGTGATGCGGATCATCTCGATGCCGCTGCCGGAATAGGGGCTGAGCTTGTTGATATCGTAGTTGCTGCGCATCGCCATACCCGAAAACATGGTGCCGCCGCAGTCCCCGGGAAGGAGCCTGTTGAGCTCCTCAATGGTGTTGCACACGGTGACGTCGGGGTCGTAGCCGTCCACATTGCGCAGAAAGCCGACCTCGACAATATCGACGTTTGCCCTGACGAGCGTGTGGATAATGTCACGCGCGGTGCGGTAGCCCCAGCGCCAGTCGTTGATGTAGCCGCCGTCGCGAAGGGTGCAATCCAAAATTTTCAAATCATTCGCCATCGCCGTTCTGCTCCTTCATCATTTTGATGACCATGTCCAGATCCTTCTGTGTGTCCACCGAGAGCGAGTGGCAGTCGGGGACCAGCGTGAGCTTCAGCCGCTTGCCGTAGTCGAGGAACCGCAGGGTGTCAATACCCTCGATCCGCTCGAACCTGCCGGGCTGAGAATTTTTGTAAAAGTCGAGCATTTTCTTGTTGTAGCCGATAATGCCGACGTGCTTGTAGTATTGGAAGTCGATCGACTTGAACGGATAAGGGATCGGCGTCCGCGACATATACAGCGCGTTCATCTCATCGTCGAACACCATCTTGATGTTTGACGGATCCATCACCTGTGCGGGGTCGTCGATCTGCGTGATGATATTGGTGCCGAACTCCACATCCTGCGGCACCTCGCCGGGAATCGCCGCGGCAATCGCGACGGTGTTCATCAGCGGCTCGTCGCCGTTGAGCTGCACATAGAAATCCGCCGCGACGGTCTCCGAAACCTCCTGCAGGCGCATCGCGCCGTTGGGGTGATCGGGAGAGGTCATGATGACGGGAATGCCGTACTGCTCACAGACCGCGCGGATGCGCCCGTCGTCGGTCGCGACGTAGATCTCGTCGAGCTGCTCCACCTCTCTGACGCGCTTGTAAACCCACCAGATCATCGGGCGGCCCAAAATGTCTTTTAATGGTTTTCCCGGCAGACGCGTGGATGCGTATCGTGCCGGGATAATGCCTGCTATCTTCATAAAAAATTCACTCCACAGTATTATAACAGCTTCCGACAGAAAAAGCAATATTTTTATCCTGAAAATCCCTAAAATACCAATCTTCTTTCAAAATTTGACAATCTTTATCACCGCGCGGCGGAAACGGCGCTACATCAAAACAGGGAAGACGCCCGCCTTCCCCGTTCTCTGTTGTGCTTTCGTGAGAATTCCCGTTAAAAAGCCGAAAGCGCCCGCCGCGCGCGGCTGACGGCAGGATGTGCCCGAAGGACGCGTACCCGGGAACAGTACTGTCAGCAAACGGAACAGGCTCTTATGGGAAGCTCTAATCATTCAATGCCGTGCTTATGCGCGGTAAGGACTTCTCAGAGGTTCCCTTATCTTTTTACGGCGTCCTCAAAGCTCACGCGCTCAAACACCTCTAGCTTGCCGCCGCGCGTCGCGTTGAACACGCGGAAGGTGCCGAGCCTGCGGCTGAGCTGCTCCACGTCTCCGAAGGCGAGCGTGGGCGCTCTCATGTCGTGAACGACCTGATCCTTGATGTCGGCGTCGTAGTTATCGACAAAGTAGTCCCTGACGCTCCTGTCCTCGACCACATTGCCGTTCATATCGATCGACTTGGAATAGTTGTGGTCGATGCCGAGCAGATAGATCTCCGTAAAGCCCATATACAGCGCGAACTGGATACAGGTGGTAGTGACGGTGCCGCGGCAGCGCACGGCGTGGGCGCAGTCGAGGGAGAGTCCGAAGGTCTCCTTCAGCTCGGAGCCGTAGTCCATCCAGAAATACCGCGCGTTCTTCACGTCGATATTCTCGTACCAGTGCAGGTTAACGGGAATGAAGGTTATTTCGGACGGAATCGCCTCCACGTCGGGGATCGTGTCCTTCAGGATCAGGATATCCTCGCTGATGTAGTACGTCGGGCGCCATTTCGTCTGCGGAAAGAACTTGAACACACGGTTCATCGCAAAGGAAGGGATCCCGCTGTCCTGAATGCGGTTCAGATCCTCCGCCGTCAGGCTCGGTCCGTTGCCGATGACAAAGCATTTTTCGCCCTTGCGGGAATCCTTGAGGGCAAGTATCGCCTTGCCGTATTTTGTTGTTTCAAAATGCCGGCTGTCCCGCGTTTGCTTGCGGGCGGTATAAGAGTTTTTCAGTCTGTTTATCAACATATGAATCCACCATACAATATTACTGTGTCGACGGCTGTTCTTCCAGCGTTTTCAGGTATTCGTCCTCCACCCGTCCCGCCATCGCCTTTCCGTCCAGGTAGCGGCTTCTTCTGACGGCGGCGTTTTTCGCTTCCCTGTAAAACAGCTCATCGTTCATCCGTACCATGCCGCGGTACAGCGCCTCGTCCGAGTTCTCCGTGATGATGCCGCAGGGCTCGTCTCCGAAGATGTCCCCCACCGAGGGGCAGGTGGAAACCACGGGGATTCCCAGGCAAACCGCTTCCATCGCCGTCATCGACAAGCCCTCCGAATAGGACGGCACGATCAGGTACCTGCTGTTTTTGATGACCGGATAGGGATTGCTCTGATATCCCAAAAGCAGTACCGGAGCCTCCGGGTGACAGGCGCGCGCCTTTTCCCGCAGCGCGTCCATTTCGGGGCCCTCTCCCATAATCACGAGCGTGCAGGGAAACCCTTCCTTCCGGAGCCGTTGATACACATCGATCAGCCTGCCGAAGCCTTTTTCCGGCGTCAGGCGGCCCAGTGCGCAGATATAGGGCTTTTCCTCCAGCCCCGGCGGGAGCGGCTTTTCTGCCAGGGAAACCACGGTCTCGCTTTCGATCGGATTCAGAAGCGGCACCACCGTCTTTGCCTCTCCGAACACTTTTTCATACCCCTTCTGCGCGATGCTCGATACGCAAATCACCTTGTCATAGGGATTGGGGATCTCCTTCAGATATTGATTATCGCCGCGATAGCTGGGACTGTTGGCGCAGTCCGCGTGAATATACTTGATCTTCTTTCCGCGCGGGGGAAGTCCCGCGTTGTAGCAGGTGCTGTCAACGTGGTAGGAAACGACGATGTCAAACTCCTCACCCGTCGCGGCTCTCAGCAGCCGGGGAGAATTGGACCTGACCATGCGCTCGATCCGCTTGATCAGGAGGTGATTGACGGCCTTGCTGACGGGGTTCCTCCCCGAAGCCGCGCACGAATACGGGCTTTTTACCTTCACGCCGAGATTCCTGAATTCCTTTTCCATCTCCCCGCCCGCGTGTACGGTAAACACCGTGATATCAAATCTCTCCCTGTCCATGAGCTTGACCAAGTAATACAGAGCCATCTCCGCGCCGCCGTAGCCCAGATAGTATACAACAAAGGCTATTTTTGT
>ONSE01000080.1 GCA_900320415.1 uncultured Eubacteriales bacterium | reverse complement strand
CCATTTTGCACAAGGTTCTGCCCTTACATTTATTTGTTTTTTATATTTATTTGTGGGTTTTCACTACAAATCTTCTTTCACATTTCAGCGGAGCATGGAGGCAACCGTGGCTCTGACCACCGCGAGCGCTTCTGCTATTTTGCTCTCATCCTTCGCGCCTGCCATCGCCATGTCAGGCTTGCCGCCGCCGTTGCCGCCTGCCGCCTGCGCGACCGCTCTGACGATCTTGCCGGCGTTGGCGCCCTTGTTGAGGGCGTCCTTGCCGCAGCCTGCCGCGAAGGTCACCTTGCCGTCGTTAGCCGAGGCGAATACTGCGACCACACTGCTCTCCTTGTCCTTTGCGCGTCCGCACATATCGCGCAGCACATCCGCGCCGGCGCCCTTGACCGCTCCTGTCACGATGGTCACGCCGCCCTCGCTGACGGAATCCTTGAAGAAGTCCTCAAGCTGAGCGGAGGCGAGCTTCGCGTTCAGCTCCGCGATCTCCTTTGCCTGCGCTTTGAGCTGCTGCTCCATCTTCTGCGCTCCCTCAACCAGCGCCTTGGGGTTGGTTCTGAGCGCGGAGGCAACGCCCATAATCATGGCATTGACGTTGTCGATGTAGCGCAGTACGCCCCTTCCCGTGAGCGCCTCAATTCTTCTGACGCCCGCGGCTACAGAGCCTTCCTGGCGGATTTTGAACAGTCCGAGCACCGCTGTGTTTTTCGCGTGCGTACCGCCGCAGAACTCCACGGAGAAGTCTCCCGCGCTGACAACGCGCACAACGTCGCCGTATTTCTCGCCGAACAGCGCCATCGCGCCGAGCTTTTTCGCTTCCTCGATAGGCATTTCCTGCGTCGTGACGGGAATCGCCTCGAAAATCTTCTGATTGACCAGCTCCTCGACTCGAATCAGCTCCTCGGCAGTCATCGCCTCGAAGTGGGTGAAGTCAAAACGGAAGAAGGAATCGGTCACCATCTGACCCGCCTGCTGGACGTGGTTGCCCAGTACCTCGCGGAGCGCCGCCTGCAGCAGGTGCGCCGCCGTATGGTTGCGCATGATATTGGAGCGTCTTTCCGCGTCTACCTTCGCGGTGACGGTCTCGCCTACCGCGATGCCGCCAGCGCCGATGACGCAGGAGTGCAGGAAAATATTGCCTGAGGGATCCTTGGTGGTGTTGTCCACCTCGACGGTGAGCTCTCCGCTGACGATCACGCCCGTGTCGCCCACCTGTCCGCCGCTCTCGGCGTAGAAGGGCGTTCTGTCGAGAACGATCACCACGCTCTCCCCTTCGCCCGCGGTCTCGACCCTCTCGCCGTTTCTGACGATAGCGGTGACTGCCGCCTTGCAGCTGAGGTCGGTGTAGCCGACAAACTGCGTCTTGGCGAGATCGGAAAGATCGGTGGAGTCGGAAATCCACGCGTCGGCACCCGCGTTCTTTCTCGCGTCGCGCGAACGCTTCTTCTGCTCCTTGAGCAGCTCGTAGAAGCGGTCAACATCTACCTCGATGCCCTTTTCCCCGAGGATCTCACGGGTGAGGTCGATCGGGAAGCCGTAGGTGTCGTTGAGCTTGAAGGCGTCCTCGCCGCTGATCGCCTGAATATCCTTCTTCTCGATCAGGGTCTGCAGCATTTTGAAGCCCTGGTCGATGGTTTTGGCAAAGCTTTCCTCCTCGACGCGGATGACCTTGGTGATGAATTCCTGCTTCTCCTTCAGCTCGGGATAAGCGGTGAGGTTCTCCTTGATCACGGTATCGCAGACCTTATAGAGGAAGGGCTCGTGGTAACCGAGCAGTCTGCCGTGGCGCGCGGCTCTTCTGAGCAGGCGGCGCAGCACGTAGCCCTTGCCCTCGTTGGAGGGCATGACGCCGTCGCCGATCATAAAGGTCGTGGAGCGGATGTGGTCGGTGATAACGCGCAGCGAGATGTCGCTCTTGTCGTCTCTGCCGTACTCCACTCCCGTGATTTCGGAAATGTGCTTCATGATGTTCTGCACGGTATCGACGAGGAAGAGGTTGTCCACGCCCTGCATGACGCAGGCGAGACGCTCCAGACCCATACCCGTATCGATGTTGGGATGCTCAAGCGGGGTGTAGCTGCCCTTGCCGTCGCTCTCAAACTGGGTGAATACGAGGTTCCAGACCTCCACAAAACGGTCGCATTCGCAGCCGACGTGACAGTCGGGCTTGCCGCAGCCGTGCTCGTCGCCGCGGTCAAAGTAAATTTCGGAGCAGGGGCCGCAGGGACCTGAGCCGTGTTCCCAGAAATTGTCCTCCTTGCCGAGTCTGACCATGTGGGAGGGGTCTACGCCGACCTCCTTTGTCCAGATGTCAAACGCCTCGTCGTCATCCTGATAGATGGAGACGTAGAGCTTTTCCTCCGGCATTTCCAGCACCTTGGTGAAGAACTCCCACGCCCATGCGGTGGCTTCTCTCTTGAAATAGTCGCCGAACGAGAAGTTGCCGAGCATCTCAAAGAAGGTGCCGTGACGCGCGGTGATGCCGACGCGCTCGATATCGGGCGTGCGGATGCACTTCTGGCAGGT
>ONSE01000015.1 GCA_900320415.1 uncultured Eubacteriales bacterium | reverse complement strand
GGCAAGGCTCTTGCCTCAAAGCTGGGGATCGGCTTTTATGACAAAGAGCTGATTTCTCTCGCGGCGAAAAAAAGCGGCGTCGCTCCCGAGGTATTCGAAAAAGCGGACGAAAAAACCGCCAACAGTTTGCTTTATTCTCTCTCTGTTGGTCTGTACAACTATGGAAACGGCTTCTCCAGTTCCATGGGCGATTTACCCGTGAACGACAAGCTCTATCTTCTGCAACACAGGATTATCAAGGAAAAAGCGGAAAGCGAATGCTTTGTCATTGTCGGAAGGTGTGCCGACTACATTCTCAGAAGTAACCCGAATGTTGTCAAGATATTCATCTACGCGGACATCGAAAGCAGAATCAAAAGAGCAGTGGACCGTCACGAGATCGAGCCCGCCAGAGCAAAACAGGCCGTTATCAAGACAGACAAAAACAGAGCGAATTACTACAGCTTTTATTCAGGACAGAAATGGGGTCAGCCCGATAACTTTGATTTGTGCATCAACAGCACAAATCTGAGCACCGAGCAGGTCGTCGCGCTGATCACGCAGTATCTGGACATCATTGGCTGAGGAATATTTTCCTGCCCTCCTGAATAAACTGTATTATTGAATTTCTTTTCGGGAGGTGATGACATTGAAATTTGTAGTTATGGATATCGACGATTTTATCTTCGGCAACGAGGAATGGCACGAGAGTGAGAGATAAACCGCTATCCCCAGTTATTTTCGCAAGGATGTATAACAGAAAATTGCCATGCTATTTTTCGTTGAGATAAAAGGCGCCGACGGCGCGTCCCGCTTTCGGGCGGGAAGAAACACCGATACAGTTACAAATGAAGGCAGACGCACGAATAATTGTGCGTCTGCCTTTTTTGGTGCCCCTGAAACGTAACGAGGGCTTGCATTACTATTATATGCCGCCGCGCCGGGATTATGCGTTGTTTCCGATAAAGTTGAGCGGATCGGCGTAGTTCCCGTTGACCTTGACCGCAACGTGAAGATGCGCGTCGTCGCTCGCCTCCACGGGAACGGAACCAACGGCGCCGATGACGTCGCCCTGTTCCACCCTGTCGCCCTGCTTCACGCGTACATCCGCCACACCGCTGTAGATACATACGGCGTTATTGGAGGAGATCTCAAGCGTTTTTCCGAACATTTTGTCCTCGGTGATCCCGGTGACCTCTCCTCCCGCCATCGCGATGACGTCGTCACCCAGCTTTGCCCTGAAATCCGTGCCGGTATGCGGCTTCCAGACATTGAGCGTTTTGTAGTATACGCTGTCCTTGCTGAACTCGCGGATGACCTCGGCGTTCCTGACCGGATTGATCAGGCTCAGATCCGCCGACAGCATGGTCTGCAGCGCTTCGTCGCTGTAGGTGGTGTCCACGGTCGCGGACTGCGTCGTGACCTCGGAGACCGCTGTGGGCGTCTCTGTCTCTGCCTCGGCAGGGCTCTCTGTCTCCCTGAAAATCTCGCCTAAGGTCGGGACGGGAAAGGTTGTGCGGACGCCCGTGACGGGCTGGTTGACCTCAACGGACTGTGTGGGCGACGCGCTCAGCTTCGCCCCCGTAGGGTTGAGAACGGTGTTATATGTTGAGTAGACCGCCATGCAGATGGCGATTAAACATATAGCGAACGCGGTATAGAAGCCGAGCTTCTCGCGGCGGCTCCTCTTTTTTCGGGACTGCTGATGATAATACTTGCTCATAAAAAAGCACCTCCGCTGTTATTATGGACGGAGGCGCTCTTTTTTATGCAGTTTTATTCGATAACATTGTAGCCCTGTGCTTCCACGGCGGCCTTCAGCGCCTCGTGCGCCACTGCCGCGTTCAGCGTCACCTCGGCGGTGCCCTTCTCGTGGCTCACCGCGGCGGTATCTACCTCGGGAAGCGCCTCGAGAGCATTTTTGACGCGCGCCTCGCAGTGGGGGCACATCATGCCTTCAATCTTGAGTGTGTCTTTCATTGCCGGTTGCTCCTTTACTGTGATTTGATTCTTTATTGGAATATTATTCTCGTCCTTAGGACGGATCCTGACAAAATTGAGCCGCAGCGCGTTGGTGACGACGCAAAAGCTCGAAAGGCTCATTGCCGCCGCTCCGAACATCGGATTGAGCTGCCAGCCGAACAGCGGGATAAATGCGCCCGCCGCGAGGGGAATGCCGATGATATTATAGATAAACGCCCAGAACAGGTTCTGACGGATATTGCGCAGCGTCGCCCTGCCCAGTTTTACGGCAGCAGGCACGTCGCTGAGGCGGCTCTTGACGAGAACCACATCCGCCGCGTCAATGGCGACGTCCGTTCCCGCGCCGATGGCGATGCCGATATCCGCCCCCGTCAGGGCGGGAGCGTCGTTGATACCGTCTCCCACCATCGCGGTCTTGCCGCTGCCGCGCAGACGGCGGATAACGCTCTCCTTTCCGTCGGGCAGCACCTCCGCGATCACCTCATCCACACCTGCCTGCGCACCGATGGCGTTCGCGGTCTTTTGGTTGTCGCCCGTGAGCATGACGACCTTCATGCCGAGACGTTTCAGCTCCGCGATCGCCGCGGGACTCTCCGGCTTTAACACATCCGCGACGGCGATCATTCCTATCAGCCTGCCGTTCCTCGCGAAATAGAGCGGCGTTTTCCCCTCGTCGGCTAAGGCGGATGCCTGACGGAGCATTTCCTCCGAAACGAGGCAGACCTCTCCGACAAAAGTGCCGTTGCCGCCCCGCAGCACCTCGCCTCCGACGACCGCCTCTACGCCGCTGCCCGCGCAGACCGTGAACCGCTCCGTTTCCCGCAAAGCGATCCCGCGCTCCCGCGCGGCGTTCAGAACCGCTCCGGCAAGCGGATGCTCGCTCTTGCTCTCGGCAGAGGCGGCGCATTGCAGCAGCTCCGTATCCGTTACACCGTTGGTGATGATATCCGTCACGACAGGCTCGCCGCGCGTGATGGTGCCTGTTTTGTCGAGGGCAACCGTTTGAAGCTTTCCCGTCTCCTCCAAGGATACGGCGGTCTTGAAGAGGATTCCGTTCTTTGCTCCCACGCCGCTGCCGACCATGATGGCGACGGGTGTGGCGAGTCCCAGCGCGCACGGACAGCTGATCACGAGGACGGAAATCGCTCTCGCCAGCGAAAAGCCGACGCTCTGCCCTGCCAGCAGCCAGACAACGGCAGTTATCACGGCGATGCCGATGACCGTCGGGACAAAAACGCCCGAGACCTTGTCCGCGATTTTTGCGATCGGCGCTTTTGTCGCGGAGGCGTCACTGACCATTTTAATGATCTGCGAAAGAGTGGTATCCTCCCCCACGCGGGTCGCCTGACATTTGAGATATCCGGAACGGTTGATGGTCGCGGCGGAGACAGCGCTGCCCTTTTCCTTGTCCACCGGTATGCTCTCGCCCGTGAGGGCGGATTCATCCACCGCCGCCGTGCCCTCGAGCACCACGCCGTCCACCGGTATGCTGCCGCCCGCGCGCACGATAAAAATATCTCCCTTTTGCAGCTCCTCCACCGCCACCTCGGTTTCCCTGCCGTCAACCAGCCTGACGGCAGTCTGCGGCGCGAGCTTCATCAGGCTTTTCAGCGCGTCGGTGGTTCTGCCCTTGGAGCGCGCCTCAAGCAGCTTTCCGACAGTGATCAGCGTCAGTATCATCGCGGCGGACTTAAAATAAAAATCCGTGCCGAAGCCCTCTGCCGTCACATTGCCCGTCATCAGAAACAGGAGTACGGTGCTGTAGGCAAAGGATACTCCCGAGCCGAGCGCCACCAGCGTATCCATATTCGGGGCGAGCCGAACCAGCCCTTTCAAACCGCTGATAAAAAACCTCTGGTTGATGACCATGACGATCGCCGCGAGCAGCATTTGCAGCAGCCCCATGGCGAGGTGGTTCCCCGCGAAAAACGGCGGCACGGGCAGCCCGAGCATCATGTGCCCCATCGAAAAATACATGAGTATCAGGAGGAACACAAGAGAAGCGATCAGCCGTTTGAGGATCCGCGGCGTTTCCGTGTCCCGAAACGCGTCCTCCTGCTTTGCCGCCTGCTTCTTTTCTCCCCTGGGAGCGGCGGAATAGCCTGCCTCCTCGACCGCTCGGAGTATTTCCTGCTCGGAGGCGTCGCCTTCAACGCCCATGGAATTGGTCAGCAGGCTGACCGAGCAGGAGCTCACGCCCTCCACACGGGAAACCGCTTTCTCGACCCTCGCGCTGCACGCCGCGCAGCTCATTCCCTTGACGTCATACTGCCTCATATCCTCACCTCATCATCTTCTGGATCGTATCCACCAGCTCGTCCACCGTTCCCTCTCTGCCCTCTTTGATATCCTTTACCACACAGGTGTGAATATGATTGGAAAGCAGCTCGCGGTTGAACGCGTTCAGCGCGGCGTTGGCTGCCGCCGCCTGGATAAGAATATCGGGGCAGTAGGCGTCGTTTTCCAGCATCCGCTTGAGTCCTCTGATCTGTCCCTCGATGCGGTTGAGGCGGTTCATCAGCTTTTTGTACTCCTCCGCGCCGCGCTCCTTGGTTTTGTGACATTGACAGTTTTGCTCCATTTTCCTCACCTCGTTATACCCCCGCGGGGTATCTTATAGCCTGATTATATACCCCCGCTGGGTATTTGTCAACAGGTTTTCTCAGTTTTCTCTTGCAAAACGGCGCGTTTGGGGTTATGATAGAGGATGAAAATTTTCAATGAGGTGAAACTATGTTCAAGAAAAAGAATAAGCTTGTGCCCGTATCCCTGCTGACGGGTTACCTCGGCGCAGGCAAAACCACCGTGCTCAACCACGTTCTCGCCAACCAGAAGGGCTACAAGGTAGCCGTCATCGTCAACGACATCGGCGAGGTCAACATTGACGCGTCCCTGATCGCGAAGGGCGGCGCGGTGACGCAGAAGGATGAAAACCTTGTTCCCCTTTCCAACGGCTGCATCTGCTGCACGCTCAAGGTCGACCTGATGAAGCAGATCATCGAGCTGGCGAGATCGGGAAAGTTTGACTATATACTGATAGAGGCGTCGGGCATCTGCGAGCCCGGCCCGATCGCGGGTTCCATCTGTATGCTCGACGGCAGCGAGAGACAGAACAACATCCCCGCGGCAGCGTATCTCGACAGCATCACCACCGTCGTGGACGCCAAGAGAATGGCGGACGAATTCGGCTCGGGCGCTTCCCTCCTGCAGGACGACCTTGACGAGGAGGACATCGAGAACCTGCTGATCCAGCAGATCGAGTACTGCACCACTATCGTCCTCAACAAGGTGGACGAGGTGACGGAAAAGGAAAAGGCGGATGTGCTCGAGGTCATCAGAGCGTTGCAGCCTGACGCGAAAATCATTGAAACCACCTACGGCAAAGTCGATGTGGACGAGATTCTCGCGACCAACAATTTTGACCTGCGCAAGATCATGCAGAGCGCGGGCTGGGTCAAGGCGATGGAGATGGAGGGCGAAAACTCCGAGGATCTCGACGAGGAGGAAGAGCATCACGG
>ONSE01000134.1 GCA_900320415.1 uncultured Eubacteriales bacterium | reverse complement strand
CGAACCGCCTCGACGCTGCCCTGCACGTCAGCCTTGACGATGAACTGCAGCTCCTTGACCTCGCCGAGCTTCATCTGGTCGAAGAGGTTGTCGAGGGTGACCTTGGTGCGGGCGTTGAAGAGCTCCTCCTTCTTCTCGGACTTTCTCTGCTCCACGAGCGTCCTCGCGAGTCTTTCGTCGGAAACCGCGTCGAAGGTATCGCCGCCCGTCGGCACCTCGTCGAGTCCCGTGATCTCAACGGGAACGGAGGGACCCGCGGACTGGACGCGCTCGCCCTTGTCGTTGGTCATCACGCGCACTCTGCCGACGCTGGTGCCCGCGATGATGATATCGCCCTTGTGCAGGGTGCCGTTCTGCACGAGAACGGTGGCGATGGGGCCTCTGCCCTTGTCGAGGCGCGCCTCGATGACCGTACCCTTGGCGGCGCGGTCGGGGTTCGCCTTGAGCTCCTTGATCTCCGCGACGAGGGTGACCATCTCGAGAAGGTCGTCAAGGCCCTCCTTGGTCTTGGCGGAAACGGGGATGCAGGGTGTGTCGCCGCCCCACTCCTCGGGAACCAGCTCATACTCGGTGAGCTGCTGCTTGACCTGCTCGGGGTTCGCGCCCACCTTATCCATCTTGTTGATCGCGACGATGACGGAAACGCCCGCCGCCTTCGCGTGGTTGATCGCCTCAACGGTCTGCGGCATGATGCCGTCGTCCGCCGCGACGACGAGGATCGCGATATCGGTCACCATGGCGCCTCTGGCGCGCATGGTGGTGAACGCCTCATGGCCGGGGGTGTCGAGGAAGGTGATGGGCTTGCCGTCCACCGTCACGCGGTACGCGCCGATGTGCTGGGTGATGCCGCCCGCCTCGCCCGCGGTGACGTTTGCGTGGCGGATCGCGTCCAGAATGGAGGTCTTGCCGTGGTCAACGTGACCCATGACGACGACTACCGGCGCTCTCTCAACGAGATTCGCCTCGTCGTCCTCGCTGTCGTCGATCAGCTTCTCCTCGATGGTGACGATGACCTCCTTCTCCACCTTGGCGTGGAACTCCATCGCCAGCAGAGAGGCGGTGTCAAAGTCGATGGTGTCGTTGGCGGTCACCATCGAGCCCATCATGAACGCCTTCTTGACCACCTCGGCGACGGTCGCCTTCAGGCGGAGAGCCAGCTCGCTGACGGTGATCTCATCGGGGATCTGAACGGTGATGGGCTTCTTCCTGCGCTCCGCCGCGATCCTGTCCAGACGCTCCCTCTCGGATTCGCGTCTGCCCTGGCGTCTGTTCTTCTGCTTCTGGGTGCGGTTCGGGAACTTCTGCTTCTTGGTGGTGTGGTCGCGGTCGGTGCTGCGCGACTTGGAGGTGCCGCTCGCGAGGTCGTCGTATTTTGAGTTGTAGCGCTCTACATCCACGTTGGTGGCGCGGGTGTCGATCACCCTGCGCTGGCGCTGCTTGGACGATTTCTCCTCGGTCTTTTCCGCGGGCTTCTGCTCTGTCTGCGCCGCGGGCTTCTGCTCGCTCTTCTCCGCCTTCTCGCCCTTCTTCTCGGACGGCGCGGCCCCTGCCTTGCCCTCTGACTTCGGCGCCTTCGCCTGCTTCGGCTCTCCCGGCGTCTCCAGCTTCGCGTTGCGCGCCGCGAAATATCTGTCAAAGCTCTTGACCGCGTTCTGTCTGGTGATGACGTCGAAAATGACGTCCAGCTCGCTCTCGTCGAGCGTGGTCATTGTTTTCTTGGAAACACCGCAATATTTCTCGAGAATCTCTGTAATCTTCTTATTCTGTACCCCTAAATCTGCTGCTATATCCTTAACCTTTATTTTCATCGAATTCTCCTCCCTGTTCACTTTTGATCATCTCGCGCAGCTTTTTGGCAAAGCCCTCGTCCTCAACCGAGAGCGCGCCGCTCAGTCTGCCGAGCGCAAGACTCAGCTCCTCCTTGGTTACGGGGAGCATCAGAACCTCTACGCCGTTCGCCTCCGCTGCCGCGCGGAGCTTTTTGAGGCTTCCCCTCGAAAAATCCGAGGCGTAGAGCACCAGCCGCGATTTGCCGCCCGTTACGGACTCCGCGGCAGCCTCCGCGCCGATGACGAGCTTCCGCGCGCGGCGGCATATGCCTAAAAATGAAAGCAGTTTATTCTTCATGTCAAACAGCGTCCTCATTCGCCGCGTTCCAGCTCGGCGAGCATACTCTCATAGACCTCCTCGGGAATCCTGCAGCTCAGCGAGCGCTCAAAGCGCCGCGCCCTGCGCGCCTTCTCAAAGCAGTCGGCGTTATTACATACATACGCGCCTCTGCCCGCTTTCTTTCCCGTCAGGTCAAGACTCACTCCGCCCTCCACGATCACGCTGCCGTTTTCGTCGAGCTTCTCCGCCGTTTTCACCACGCGGATCAGCTCGCGCTTGGGCTTCATCTCACCGCAGCCCGTGCATTTTCTCAGCGGAACCTTTTTCATGCTTCATCAGCCGCTTCTGCGGCTGCTTCCTCCGTGATTTCCTCAGCGG